>NZ_BAABMI010000068.1:0-23299 GCF_054785195.1 Secundilactobacillus muriivasis
GAACACAGAAGTTAAGCTTCAGCACGCCGAGAGTAGTTGGGGGATCGCCCCCTGCAAGGGTAGGACGTTGCCACGCGTATTATTCCGGCATAGCTCAGTTGGTAGAGCACCTGACTGTTAATCAGGTTGTCGACGGTTCGAGCCCGCCTGCCGGAGTTTTTATATTTATGTTATGCCGGCTTAGCTCAGTTGGTAGAGCATCGGTATCGTAAACCGAGGGTCGGGGATTCGAATTCCTCAGCCGGCATTAATAAACGTTGAAAGGTTAGTAGCAGTTGCTACTAACCTTTTTTTGTGCGATAAAGTTAATTTGAAATTGGTATATATCAGTAAAACGCCAATATCAGTGCAATCATGGCCGTAATTCAGACTTGTGGTCTACAATGTTTAGTGGTATTCTTAAGTCAATCGACTAAGAACGTTTAAATGCGTTAATTTCAGGGGGTTATAAAGATGACACGAGTATTAATTGTATGTGGTAGTGGTATTTCTAGTGAATTGTTACAGCAGGCGGCAGAACGCTCGGCAGAAGCTTACCATGCCGATATTGAGTTTGAAGCAACGAGTTATTTAGCCATTAAACAATCTGGTGCTGACGATGCTGATCTAGTGTTAGTTGCCCCACAGGTCAGTTACCATTACGATGAATTAACAACGTTGCATCAAAACGTACACCAAATTCCTGACGATGTTTACGGTTGGTTAAACGGTGAAAACCTGGTTAAATTCGCCCTGGCAGAATTAGATAAAAATAAGGTAGCCGGGTGAAAGGTCTCATACAGGCCAACTAGCGACTGAAATTATTTTAAGAGAATTGAATCCCTTAAAAATCAATCATCCCAAGCCTATCTAAGCTCGAGCAACGTTGCGTTGGTCGAGCTTTCGGCGTATAATACGCTATATGTTTCAATTAGAAGTTTATGAGGGTGTTGACGCTGACACCCCCAATAGTCACTCTGGTAAATAAATGGGATTGCTTGAGTGAGAGATGTCTGGAGGTATATTTTTTTGGATAACCAAGAGAAACAAAAGTTAGATCGTTCCTTCTTTGGTCAGCCTAAAGGGTTGTCAACGTTGTTCTTCACCGAAATGTGGGAACGGTTTAGTTACTATGGTATGAAAGCAATTCTGATCTACTACATGTACTTCTCAATTGCTAAGGGTGGTCTGGGCATGGACAAGGGGCTTGCTGCCTCTGTCATGTCGATTTACGGGTCATTAGTTTATTTGTCTTCTGTGCTTGGTGGTTTCTTAAGTGACCGGGTATGGGGGAGTCGAAAGACCGTCTTTTATGGCGGGGTTTTGATCATGTTTGGTCATATTTGTTTGGCATTACCATTTGGTAAAGTTGCCTTATTTATCTCAATTTGTTTAATTACGATTGGGACTGGGTTATTGAAGCCTAACGTTTCCGAAATGGTCGGTTCGTTATATAACGAAGGTGACGTTCGTCGGGATTCTGGGTTTACGATCTTCGTCTTTGGGATCAACCTTGGGTCATTGATTGCACCGTTTGCCGTTAGTGGGATGCAAAGTGCCTTTAACTTCCACGCCGGCTTCTCATTGGCCGCAATCGGGATGTTTATTGGGTTGATCTTCTACTGGTACGGCGGTAACAAGTATCTCAGCAAGGATTCTCTGTATCCTGATGATCCGTTGGAACCAGGCGACGCAAAGAAGTTATCATTCCGCGTCTTGATTGGCGTTATCGCCTTTGCCTTAATCTTATTGATCATGGAGGTCTTCAACGCCTTAACGATCAGCACGTTCATTACGTTATTGAGTATCATTGCCGTCTTGACGCCAGTTGCCTACTTCGCCGTTATGTTAACGAGCAAGAAGGTCACTAAGCAAGAACGGTCACGGGTTTGGGCGTACGTGCCATTGTTCATCGCTGCCGCAATCTTCTGGGCAATTGAAGAACAAGGGTCCGTTGTGTTGGCACTGTTCGCGGAATCACAAACGAACAACCACTTCTTGGGCTTGAACATTAACCCAGCCAACTATCAATCATTAAACCCACTGTTCATTTTGATCTACACGCCAATCTTTGCCACGATGTGGACGAAGCTTGGTAAGAAGCAACCTTCATCACCATCGAAGTTTGCGATTGGGATGGTTTTTGCCGGGATTTCATACCTGTTCATGGTGGTTCCCGTTGCCATGTTTGGCCCACACGCAGCCGTTAGTCCACTTTGGTTAGTTGGTAGCTGGGCAATCGTTGAAATTGCCGAATTACTGATTTCACCAATTGGGTTGTCAGTCACGACGAAATTGGCGCCAAAAGCGTTCCAGTCATCAATGATGAGTATGTGGTTCTTGGCCGATTCAGCTGGTCAAGCCGTTAACTCACAAATCGTTAAATTCTATACGCCAGAAAACGAAGTCATGTACTTCACCATTATTGGGGTCGTTTCAATTGTCTTTGCCATTATCTTGTTCTTAATGGTTAAGCCAATCAAGCGCCTAATGGCCGGTGTTCAATAAGCAATTATTAGAAAAGATGTGTTACGATATTATCGTAGCGCATCTTTTTTTGCGTAATCAAATGAAGGCGGGGAATCGACGTGGTAAAGGTGGCTCTTTCAAGTGACCAACATTTAGATATTAATCAGGTGCCAGTTGAAACGATGATTAGCCAGCAAGCAGCGTGGTTACTTCAGCAACAAGTCGGTATTTATCTGGTTGCGGGAGATCTGTTTAATCATTTTGACCGGTCGTTAGCCTTCATGCAGCAATTACAAGCTGCAGTACCAACGATTCAGGTGCGGTTTATTGCTGGTAATCATGATATGGTGAATGGCGTAACGTTTGATGAACTGGAGCAACCGTTAGATCCGACTTACCTGCATAACCAGTTTTTCGATGTTCCTGGGACGGATTGGCGAATCATTGGTAACAATGGGTGGTATGACTATACGTTTGCTGATGGACTTGATAAAGACGTTGCAGCGTTTGAACAGTGGAAGCGGGCTTATTGGTTGGACAGTGCGATTCAGCAACCCATGACCGATCCTGAGCGCACGGATCTTGTTTTAGAGCAGGTAACGGCTCAGTTAAAACGAGCGCAGGTTGATCAAAAGCGGGTCTTTTTTATGACCCACTTTGTCCCGCAATCGACTTACCTACGCATTACTGATGATAACCGATTTTGGAACATGGCAAATGCAATGATGGGGAGTCAGCGATTAGGCAATCTATTAACTCAGTTTAAAGTTGACCGAGTCTTATTTGGCCACATGCATCTACGTACGCAACCGCGGCTAATTGACGGCACAACGTATTATAATCAGGCAGTGGGGTACGGCACCAAACGTCGGCATGAATGGCAGTCGGATTCGTTTTTAACGGAATGGCAACGCCAACTCCGCATCGTTGAGCTGGATTCCTCGAATTTAAAATCATGAAAAATCGATGAATTGAATTAAAATGCGGTAATAGCTTCAAAAAGGGCTTGCGTCCGAGTTGTTAATTTGGTATTATAATGTAGTTGATTTGTTACAGATCAATGTTTTGGATGGGTAGCGAAGTCTGGCTAAACGCGGCGGACTGTAAATCCGCTCCTTCGGGTTCGGTGGTTCGAATCCACTCCCGTCCATTAATCATTGGGCTATAGCCAAGTGGTAAGGCAACGGGTTTTGATCCCGTGATGCGCTGGTTCGAACCCAGCTAGCCCAATTTCAACTCAATTAAGGGTTGACTGTTTATACAAGATATTGTATAGTTATAAATGTTGTTTTTAGTCTTTTTGGAAGGGTAGCGAAGTCTGGCTAAACGCGGCGGACTGTAAATCCGCTCCTTCGGGTTCGGTGGTTCGAATCCACTCCCTTCCATTTTAATTATTGGGCTATAGCCAAGTGGTAAGGCAACGGGTTTTGATCCCGTGATGCGCTGGTTCGAACCCAGCTAGCCCAACTAAAAAAGAGGTCAGTCACGGTGTGTGACTGGCTTTTTTTTGCTATAATAGAACTATGACTAAGATGATGTTTGAGGAGTGAACTGATGATGAAAATTGGGTTTATTGGTGTCGGTGGTATGGCACAAGCAATCATCAAAGGCCTGTTGAAAACGGGAAATGTGGCGGCACAAGATATTTTAGTACATAGTGCGCACAACACCTACCAGACCTTTGCCGAAGAGACCGGTGTTCAAGCAGCAACGAGTAACCAAGCTGTCGCACAAGCAAGTGACTTGCTGGTACTGGCAGTGACGCCGAATGTCGCAACTAATGTTTTACAGGAGGTTCGCGACGAATTAGATCCAAAGCGAGTCACCTTGATTTCAATCGTGGCGGGACTGAGCCTAAAGCGACTAGAAGAATTGGCCGGCTATGAGTTACCGATCTTACGGACGTTACCAAACTTAAACGTGGCAATTGGGGCCGGGATGACGGCCGTTCATGCAAACGACCAGTTAACCGGAACCGCTTACGATACCGCAGTTCAATTGTTTAATTCGATTGGTAGTATTGTGACGTTACCAGAGGCGGATTTTGCAACGTTCTCTGCGCTCGCTGGTTCATCACCAGCTTACGTCTACTTCTTTATCGATAGTTTAAGTCGAGCTGGCGTGAAGTATGGGTTGACCAAGGCTCAGGCAACCAAGATTGCTGCGCAAGCGGTGATGGGGTCTGCTCAGATGGTGTTAGCGTCTGATGAAAACCCATTTGGGCTCGTTGATCAAGTTTCTTCACCAGGTGGTAGTACGGTGGCTGGGTTGTTGGCCATGGAAGAAGCTGGCTTTATGACCGCCGTCGTTAAAGGAATCGACGCCACCATCGAAAAGAATAATGCAGAATAAGGCAACTTCCTTAGACATATGGTCTATACCAGTATATAATTGACCTATACTGATTGATATCTAGGAGGATGCATATATGAGTATCGTGTTGAAGCACGCCACAATTTACACTGGTGAAGAGGTTATCTTGGATGGTTACATCCGGTTTGACGCTCAAATTGAAGCAGTTGGTGCCATGAGTGATTATCGCGCTCAGGCGAATGATGAGGTTCACTTCGTCAATGGTAAACTAATTGTCCCCGGGTTTATTGACGTTCATACCCACGGTGGTTATGGGTTTGATTCGATGGATGGCGATGCTGATCAGATTAATGAAATGGTTAACCTGATGACGCGCGAAGGGATTACCACGGTTTTCCCAACCACGATGACGCAGTCAAACGAAAACATTGCTCACGCGATGGTTGGCATTAAAGAGGCCGCCGCTAAGAATCCAGTGATTGCTGGGATTCACCTTGAAGGACCGTTTATTGCGGCGATTTATAAGGGTGCCCAACCTGAAAAATACATCAAGGATCCAGACGTTGCCTTACTTGATCACTGGAATGAATTATCTGGCGGGTTAGTTAAATTAATTACGTACGCACCAGAAGATCAAGGTGCTGAGAAGTTTGAAGATTACTGCTTAGCACACAACATTGTGCCATCTGTTGGACACAGTAACGCAACTCGGGCCCAGATGTTGGCAAGTCGGGCAACTCACGTGACGCATTTGTATAACGCCCAACGTGAGTTTAAGCACCGGGAACCTGGCGTAACGGGTCATGCCATGCTTGAAGATAACATGTATGCTGAATTGATCTGTGATGGGTTCCACATTGTACCAGACATGATCAAGCTGGCTTATGAACAAAAGGGGCCAGAAAAGATCGAATTAGTGACAGATTCAATGCGGGCCAAGGGCATGCCAGAGGGTGTCAGCGAACTTGGCGGTCAAAAAGTAATCGTTAAGGATAAGCAAGCCCGGCTTGAAAGTGGTAACTTGGCTGGTTCCGTTTTGCGCTTCGATGATGCCTTTAGAAACATCATCAACTTTACGGGCTGTGACATTGCTGACGCGGTTCAAATGGCGTCAGTTAACCAAGCAGCGGAATTTGGACTTACCCAAAAAGGAAAATTATTGCCAGGTCTAGACGCCGATTTGAACGTCTTTGACCGGGCCCTCAATTTAGAGACAACTTACAGTTTTGGTCGTCAAATCGTGACCGACTAAGGTGTAAGTGACGTAGAAAGGTCGTTTGTGCTATGGGATCACCTGTATATATTCAAATTCATAATGAAATCAAAAAAGCGATTGAAGCCGGAAAATGGTCCGTCGGTGATCGTATTCCGTCAGAGCGTGAATTGGCGGTTCAATTTAACGTGAGCCGAATGACGTTGCGGCAAGCGATTCAAACCTTGGTTGAAGAGGGAATTTTAGAGCGCTTTGTGGGCTCCGGCACGTTTGTTGCCAACCAAAAAGTGCAAGAGAAGATGTCGGGTGTGACCGGGTTTACGGACCTGATGCTGGCGCAAGGAAAGCAACCTTCTAGCAAAACCGTCTCGTATCACGTTATGAGTCCTTCATTAAGTGAAGCTGAAAAGTTAAAGCTGAAGGATGACGAAGAAGTCCTTCGAATGGAACGGGTGCGTTACGGCGATGATGTGCCGATTAGTTTTGAAGTGGCCACGATTCCAGTTGAAATCGTCGATGGTCTGTCAAAGCCTGAAGTGACGGATTCGTTATATCGAACACTGGAAACGAAGAAGAATATGATTCCAGGCCATGCCAAGCAAATGGTTTCAGCATCGTTGGCCTCAGAACGCATTGCTGAATTCTTGGACATCAAACGTGGCGACGCCATTTTACGGCTCCGCCAAATCTCTTATCTCCAAGACGGCCGACCATTCGAATACGTTCGGACGCAATATGTTGGCGAACGATTTGAATTTTACCTTGAAAAGTAGCCTGATTAACAAAACCGCCTCACCGAAATCCGGTGAGGCGGTTTTTATGTGCTTATGTTTGTATCCAGCGTAAGCATGTGTAGTTTGTGAAGTACAGTGATTCTGGTTTTCTATAGTGGAAGAATACCGCGGGAGGCTCCGGCGCTATGCGAGGCTGGAACGCAGTGGCGGGCCTACGAGCTAGGAATGGCTGAGAACCGCCATGCCGGATCTCTCCGGACCCGCGTATGACTAAAGCACTCGCAGCCCGAACCCCACGGACTACGACTGCTTAAGTCATACCGACACTGCTGAGCCTCGCGCGCCTCCGCCTCCCGCTACATAGTGCGCTGTTAGCAGCCAAAACCGTTGGCTGTCACATGTTGAAGTTGACGAAACTGTGTACCGGCAACATTAGACGATAACGCGACAACTGCAGAAGTAATTGTGATCAATGTTCAGTAACCGCAATGAACCAACTGCTGAGCTTCATCAGTTAACCGTCACGTTTATGCTGATTTGATAAGATAACGTTGCTGTTCAACGCATTTTGAGATGTTCTGCGATAGTGCCGAACTACGCAATGTGAGATGAAGGTAAGCGACTAGGTGTATGCTGTGTCGCGATGATTGGTGGTTGTTGGTGCCCTTCCGACAACCGCCAATCATCGGGGACAAATGTAAGACTCGCATGGGTTTGGGCGAGGCTTACATTTGAGGTCTGAGACCGCCCTTTGGCTCAGGCCGGCCCCACAGCAGGAACCTAGTCGCTTACCGGAATCGTCAGTTCACACAAATCACATTTCACAAACTCACATCAATGATGCTTACGCTGGACACAAGCGACAGTAGAATTACTACTTTTGCCGCAACTTCCGCGCCTCGCGTTTAACTGTGCGCAGATAACGTGGCAGTACCAGCATCCGTTTTGCGCGGGTGGGTTCGCTAATGAGGCGGTAAAACCATTCAAGTCGATGTTCTTGGAAGAACTTCGGTGCACGTTTGGTATGGCCGCTAAGCACGTCGAAGCTACCGCCGACGCCCATCCAGAGACCGTGGTTGAGGTGCTGGTATGCGGCAATGAGTTCTTCTTGTTTTGGGAAACCAACGGCTAAGAAAACCATGTCTGGTTGCTGTTGCGCAATATCGTTAGCAATTGGTGCGAAATCGTCAAAATAGCCGTTTCGAGCGCCGAGGACTTTCAAATGAGGATATCGGTCAGCGACAACGCGCTTTAGGTCGGTGATCACCTCTTGCTTAGCCCCAACAAAGTAAACGGAGCGTTGGTGTTGGTTTCCCCACGCGAGTAAAGCCAACATGGTGTCGTAGCCGGTGATCCGTTCGGGGAGCGGGGTCTTCAAAATTTCGGCACCCTTAATGATACCGATGCCATCGGGCGTTACATAATCGGCCGCTTCCAACAACGTTTGATAACTTGGATGCTGCCGGGCGTACATAACGATTTCGGGGTTAGCAGTCACCACGAAAGTTGTTTGCCGGATGTCGATTCGGTGTTCAACAGCATCGAGAAAGGCTTGCTGAGTTGCGTTAATAAATGGAACGTTGAGTACGTTTACAATTGGAAATTCTTGTGACATAGTAACCACCTATTCTGATAGAAAGAAAA
Source organism: Secundilactobacillus muriivasis (assembly GCF_054785195.1). Lineage (NCBI taxonomy): Bacteria > Bacillati > Bacillota > Bacilli > Lactobacillales > Lactobacillaceae > Secundilactobacillus > Secundilactobacillus muriivasis. The sequence continues at coordinate 8,353 of NZ_BAABMI010000068.1, forward strand.
CGCCTGATTCGATGACGTCCTTCTTGATTAATGATAAAATAGTAGCTATAACAAAAGCGTGTTCCAAATGGATCAACTTAAGCTTTGGAACCGGTAAGCAGACAAGGGAGTTGCAAGTATGGCAAAGCAGTATCCAGATGATAGCACAACGTTACATACGGATGCGTATGAACTAAGTATGATTCAAACTTACTTTGAAAAAGGCATTCAAGATAAACGTGCGATTTTTGAAGTGTATTTTCGACAAATGCCGTTCCGAAATGGGTTTGCGGTTTTTGCGGGACTTGAACACATTATTCATTATATCGAAAACTGTCACTTTACGGAAAGTGATATTGCGTATTTAAAAGAAACTGAGGACTTTTCACCCGCGTTCTTAGATTACCTCGCTAATTTTAAGTTTAAGGGAACGATTCGGTCGGCAGTTGAGGGCGAATTAGTCTTCAATAACGAGCCGATGATTCAAGTTGAGGGACCGTTAGCGGACTGTCAGTTAATTGAAACGGCGGTTCTAAACATCGTTAACTATCAAACCCTGATTGCCACGAAGGCTGCTCGAATTCGCTCGGTTGCCGGTAACGACGGCATCATGGAATTTGGGACACGTCGGGCACAAGAGTTTGATGCGGCGATTTGGGGAACTCGGGCCGCTTACATTGGTGGTTTTGATGCCACCTCAAACGTTCGCGCTGGGAAGTTGTTTGGCATTCCAATCAGCGGAACGCACGCGCATGCGTTAGTTCAAACCTATGGCAACGACTACGATGCCTTCCGCGCTTACGCAGAAACGCACCGCGACTGCGTATTTCTCGTGGATACGTACGACACCGTTAAGAGTGGTGTGCCAAGTGCCATTCGAGTCGCTAAAGAAATGGGCGACAAGATCAATTTCCAAGGTGTTCGAATTGACTCAGGCGATATGGCTTATCTATCAAAGCGGGTTCGCGAATTATTGGATGAAGCCGGATTTACGGATGCCAAAATTTACGCTTCCAACGATTTAGATGAAAAAACGATTATGTCGTTGAAGATGCAAAATGCCAAGATCGATGTTTGGGGCATTGGGACCAAGCTGATCACGGCATTTGACCAACCCGCCCTTGGCGCCGTCTATAAGATGGTGTCCATTGAAAATGATCAAGGTGAGATGCAAGATACCATCAAACTGTCTAATAACGCCGAAAAGGTCTCAACTCCTGGGCGCAAGCAGGTTTGGCGGATCACCAAGAAGGCGGATGGTAAGTCTGAAGGGGACTACATCGCGTTGTGGGATGAAGATCCACGGCAAGCGGAAGAACTCTACATGTTCCACCCAAGTTACACTTACATCAATAAGACTGTAACGGCGTTTGATGCCCGACCAATCTTACAACCGATTTTTGACGAAGGACGTTTGGTTTACCAACAACCAGAGTTGAAGGCTATTCGCGATTTGTGTCAAAAGAATCAGGAATCACTTTGGCCAGAATACAAGCGGGATCTGAATCCGCAAAAATACCCAGTGGACCTCTCCCAGAATTGTTGGGATAACAAGATGGCCCTGATCAAATCAATTCACGATTACGTCAAAACCATTAATTTTAACGAGTAGCGTTGCTCACGACTCACAGCCTTGGACACGTCTCAAACAAAGGAGCAACGAAAGTATGAGAGCATTGCAAGCAGAAATTATTCAGGCTTTAAAGGTTCAACCGACAATTGATCCAGAGGCTGAAATTCGCCGAAGTATTGATTTTCTAAAGTCCTACCTGACGACTACTGGGTTAAAAACCTTGGTGTTAGGCATCTCCGGTGGGCAAGATTCGACGTTAGCCGGAAAATTGAGTGAACTTGCGGTAACTGAATTGCGGGCCGAAACTGGTGACGACTATCAATTTATCGCAGTACGCTTGCCATATGGCGTTCAGGCGGATGAACCGGATGCGATGGCAGCCATCAAGTTTATGCAGGCGGATCGGGTTGAACGCGTGGACATCAAAGCGGCGACCGATGCCGCTGTCGTTTCGGTTGAAGCCAATAACGAAACCATTACCGATTTTAACAAGGGCAACATTAAAGCCCGTCAACGCATGATCGCACAATTTGCGATTGCTGGCGCTAATCAGGGCGCCGTTGTGGGCACTGACCACGCAGCGGAGGCGATTACCGGGTTTTACACCAAGTTTGGCGACGGGGCCGCGGACATTACCCCAATCTGGCGACTCAATAAGCGGCAGGGGAAGCAATTACTCAAAGCGTTGAAGGCCCCCGCCCATCTCTATACCAAAGTGCCAACCGCCGATCTTGAAGAAGACCGACCGGCATTACCAGATGAAGTAGCCTTGGGGGTTTCGTATGATGACATTGATGACTACCTAGAAGGTAAGTCGATTGATGAACAGGCTGCCGAAACGATTGAGAACTGGTATGTGAAATCGCAACATAAGCGTCATTTACCAGTGACAGTGTTTGATACGTTCTGGAAAGCTTAATCTTTTACGTAATCGACACCAAACATTTACAAAATATTTACATGAATTTGGTATGATGGTTAAAACAAAGTAACGTTGGTTGCCGTAATTAAAGGCGACTGGCGTTGCAAACAGTGTACGACCATGAGGGAGTAACCAGCAGATTCTTCTGTGACTGACCCGTCAGCAAGGGATGACCAATCTCCGGGGAAGTCTTAAACGGTGAGACTTATAACGATCACATGACGTGGGTAACCGCGAAAACAGGAGGGTTTATGATGGCGGAAAAATCATGGTATCAGCTAACGGTTCAAGAACTGTTGGCTAAATTGGCAACTCGGGAATCTGGCTTAACAACGGATGAGGTAACGACAAGACGGGAACAGTACGGTGAAAACCGGCTGGCAGCTAAACGTCAAACAACGTTGATTGAGAAGTTCATTGCGCAGTTTAAGGATTTTATGATCATAGTACTGATCGTAGCGGCAATTGTGGCTGGTGCGACTGGTGAGATGGTTGATGCATTAATTATCTTAGCCGTTGTGTTGTTGAACGCAGTATTCGGTGTTTTTCAGGAGGCCAAAGCAGAGGAGGCCATTAATTCCTTAAAGGAAATGGCAGCGCCCGTCGCTCAGGTTGAACGTGACGGTGAGGTTGTGACTGTTAAGAGTAACGAATTGGTGCCGGGTGACGTTGTTCACTTGGAGGCGGGTGATATTGTGCCTGCTGACTTACGGTTACTTACAGCTAATACGATGCGGGTTGAAGAATCTGCGTTGACTGGCGAATCAGTTCCGGTGACTAAACGAGCTGACGTGTTGACTGACGCTGATTTAGCGTTAGGCGACCGGGAAAACTTAGCTTACATGAACACGAACGTGACGACTGGTCGTGGGAGTGGGGTCGTGATTGCAACGGGGATGCAGACTGAAGTTGGTCGAATCGCCGGCATGATCGATGCCGCAGAAGAAACGAAGACGCCATTACAAGAAAACTTGACTCAGTTAGGGAAATGGCTGACGATTTTGATTCTTGTAATTGCCGTTGTGGTGTTCTTGATTGGGATGCTTCGCGGTCAAGAATCCGTTGTGGATATGTTATTGACAGCCATTTCATTAGCGGTTGCGGCTATTCCGGAAGGGTTGCCCGCAATCGTGACGATCACGTTAGCGTTAGGGACGCAACGGATGGCAAAGCGTAAAGCCTTGATTCGACGTTTACCAGCGGTTGAAACGTTGGGGAGTACCGATATCATTGCTTCGGATAAGACCGGGACGTTAACGCAAAACAAGATGACTGTGGAACAGCTGGTGCTTGATGGCACGTTAACTGATGCTAAAGTAGCTGACGTACCAGCTGATTCACCGTTAGCGTTAGCAATGATGTTGAACAACGATACGAAGTTTACGGATGCTGGTTTAGGCGGTGATCCAACTGAAACCGCACTGGTTCAATATTATTTGGATCATGACGTTGCGGCCCAAACGGTGATTGAAACCCACCCACGAGTTGCTGAAATCGCCTTTGATTCTGAGCGAAAGTTGATGTCAACGTTTAATCAGACTGCAGATGGTCAACTGGTTCAGTACGTTAAAGGGGCTCCGGATCAATTATTGACCCGGGTCACTCGCATCTTGGATCATGGTCAAGTTCGGCCAATTACGGCTGCCGACCGTGAACAACTCTTGGCAACTAACCACGAGTTAGCGACACAAGCCCTTCGCGTTTTGGCGTTTGGGTATCGACCACTCGATGCCGTGCCAGAGCCGTTGACAAGCGAACATGCCGAACAGGACCTGATCTTGATTGGCTTAATTGCGATGATCGATCCCGAACGGCCAGAAGTGGCGGCTGCGGTTGCTGAAGCTCATAGTGCCGGAATTCGCCCAATTATGATCACGGGTGACCACAGAGATACGGCGCAAGCAATTGCTCGCCGGTTGGGCATTTTAAGTCCGGATGGTGATGATGATGACCAAGTGATCACTGGAGCTGAATTAGATGCTATTTCGGATGCGGATTTTGAAAAACGGGTGGCAAATTACTCAGTCTATGCGCGGGTTGCACCTGAACACAAGGTGCGAATCGTCAATGCTTGGCAAAAGCAGGGGAAGGTCGTCGCGATGACCGGTGACGGCGTTAACGATGCGCCAGCCTTAAAGGCGGCCGACATTGGTGTCGGCATGGGCATCACCGGGACCGAAGTGTCAAAGGGTGCCAGTGATATGGTCTTAGCTGACGACAACTTCTCAACGATTGTGGTAGCGGTGGAAGAAGGACGTAAGGTCTTCTCCAACATTCAAAAGGCCCTTCAGTACCTCTTATCGGCCAACATTGGGGAAGTCTTAACCCTGTTTGTCATGACGCTGTTAGGGTGGCAAATTTTAGCTCCCGTTCAGATTTTATGGATCAACTTAGTAACGGACACCTTCCCAGCCATTGCACTGGGGCTTGAACCGGGCGAACCAGATATTATGAAACGTAAACCACGGGGACGAAGCTCGAACTTCTTCTCGGGTGGCGTTTTCGGGAACGTCTTGTATCAAGGACTTTTGGAAGGCCTGATCACCTTGAGCGTTTACGGAATCGGGTTAGCTTTCCCAGTGCATCAAAGCGCAGAACTTGCACATGCGGATGCGTTAACCATGGCTTTCGCAACGTTAGGTTTAATTCAATTGTTCCACGCGTTTAATTCAAAGACGATTCATCAATCAATCTTTAAAGTTGGGTTATTCCGTAACCGGGCCTTGAACTGGGCAATTTTAGCCGCGTTCTTATTACTGGCAGCAACGATCGTTGTGCCAGGCTTTAACACCGTCTTCCACTTAACACCGCTGAGCGGCAGTCAATGGGGAACGGTATTGGGCGCCGGGGTTGTAATGATTGCAATCGTCGAAATTGTGAAGTGGTGCCAACGCCGCTTACTCAAATAGGAGGAAGTTTTTATGAAACCAAACAACATGTCAAGCTACTTACCAGTGTTAACGCAAATTATTGAAAACACGGACAAAACCGGTGGTGAGATGAACGCCGATTTTGAACAATTGCGTCAAGCTATTGATCAAGATCAGGTTGCTGGTCTTGGAACGGAGACGTTAACAACCATTAAAGCAACGTTCCAAAAGGGGACGGATACCTATACGCAAAACCTTAACCAACTACAACAAGCAAGTGTACCGGTTCGCATTTTGGGCAAGCACAAGCAACTTGTTTCAGCTTACCGTAACTATGCTGAAGCGTGTCAGGCAATGGTCAATGCGATTGATCCAGAGCAGCAAACAGTTGATGTTGAAGCCTTCAATACCTCAGAACACGAACAAGAAAACATGATGGAAAAAGTAACCAATGCGGCTCAACGGATTATGTCAACTGTCATGTAACGTTTGAATAGTAGTGACGAGGAAAGGTCCAGCCGCTTCGTCAATAAAAATCCCAATGGTTGTCAGTAACCGTTGGGATTTTTTAAATGGGAAAAAGGTTAACTTTATGAGATAGCCGTGAGGGAATCCGAGTGGCATGGTATAATGAATTAATTCTAGTGAAGGGTGTCAGATATGGAACCAGAGATTGTTGAACGTGTGAAGCAGACGCTATCACAGTATAAAGCACGACAGGTTGAGACGACATTGAAGTTACTGTCAGAAAACAATACGGTACCCTTTATCGCACGGTATCGAAAGGAAATGACGGGCAACCTTGACGAAGTCGCCATTCGTGAGATTCAAGACGAGGCCAACCGAATCACGAAGTTGCAGCAACGGAAACGTGAGGTACTGAACCAGATTTCGGAACAGGGTAACCTGACGCCAGGCTTAACCAAGCAGATCAATGCGGCAACGCAACTGCAACAGGTTGAAGACCTCTATTTACCATATAAACAAAAACGACAAACGAAGGCGGAAATTGCTAAAGCGGCCGGGTTGATGCCGTTCGCTCAATGGATACTGCAGTTTCCAACAACTGGCATTGAAGCCAAGGCCAAGCAATTTATTAACGATGAGGTTACTGATGTGTCAGCGGCACTCGCTGGCTTACACGAAATTTTGACCGAAGCCATCGGTGAGCGGGCACAATTTCGGGAGTGGGTTCGGCGGTATACGGCCCGAAATGGTCAGTTAACAAGTCGGTTAAAGCGAAACGGGGAGTCACTAGATGACGACCACGTTTATCAGCTTTACTACGAATTTGAAACGCCACTAAAACAGGTTAGCCATTACCAAACGCTGGCAATCAACCGCGGTGAAAAAGCCAAAGTGTTGACGGTGAAAATTAAAGTTGATGAGGACGCCATTTTACAGTATTTAAACTTTCAATTAATTGGGCGCCATCATGGGCCAGCGGTTGAGATCGTAACGGCGGCTTATAAAGATGCCTATAAACGGTTTATCGGGCCAGCGATTGAACGTGATTTGCGACGAGAGCTAACGGATGGCGCTCAGACCCATGCGATTCAAGTGTTCGGTGATAACTTGTACCATTTGTTGATGCAAGCACCGCTTAAAAATCACGTGGTAATGGGCTTTGATCCGGCTTATCGAACAGGCTGTAAATTGGCCATTATGGATGGTAACGGTAAATTTCTGGCTAAGCAGGTCATTTATCCGCACAAACCAGCCCCTGCTCAAAATCGAGAAGCCGCAATGCCAGCGTTTTTAAAGTTATTGACGGATTATCAGGTTGATATGATCGCCATCGGTAACGGTACGGCCAGTCGGGAATCAGAACAGTTTGTGGCCGATGCGATCAAGCAAATGAAGCGGCCGGTCCGGTATACGATCGTCAACGAGGCGGGGGCTTCAGTTTACTCGGCTAGCAGCGTTGCGCGCAAGGAGTTTCCGGACTTTAACGTTGAGGAACGGTCCGCTGTCAGCATTGGTCGGCGACTACAAGACCCATTGGCTGAGTTGATTAAAATTGATCCCAAATCGGTGGGCGTTGGTCAGTATCAGCATGATGTTGCCGAGAGTGCGTTGGATGAACAATTGGACCGGGTCGTGGAAACGGCTGTTAATCAGGTCGGCGTCGATTTGAACCGCGCGAGCGTTGAGTTATTGACCCACATTTCGGGATTAACCGCCCGGACCGCTACCAATATTGTGGCTTATCGGGATGAAATTGGAACGTTTACGACCCGCGTTCAGTTGAAAAAAGTGCCGCGCCTGGGACCTAAGGCCTATGAGCAATCGGTTGGTTTCTTACGAATCATTGGCGGAAAAAACATTTTGGATAACACGGATATCCATCCGGAAAGTTATCCAGTGGCCAAGCAGATTTTGAAGCACCTTAACGTGACGTTAGCCGATGTTGGCACGTCAAAAATGCCGACCGGATTACCGGCAACCGAATTAGCCACGATGAGTCAGTTATTCGGGGTTGGTAACACAACGCTGACCGATATTTTAGCAGGCTTACAGCGTCCTGGTCGCGATTTACGGGATGAGATGCCGGCACCAATTTTGCGGACCGATGTGTTACAAATGGCTGATTTAAAACCCGGAATGGAATTGCAGGGTACGGTACGTAACGTCGTTGATTTTGGCGTTTTCGTTGATATTGGGGTCAAACAGGATGGGTTGGTGCACATTTCGCACTTGACCAAGCACTTTGTTCGCAATCCGGCGGCAGTGGTGTCTGTGGGCGATATTGTCACGGTTTGGGTCCTATCAGTAGACGAAGACCGGCACCGAATCCAACTTTCAATGGTGGCACCAGATGACTGATGCAGAATTACAACAGCTAGTGGAACGTATATCGTTAACGTCGTTTGGAAAACCGTTCCAACACCGAGCCGTTTTTAACGCGCGGTTGAAGACGACGGGCGGCCGTTACCACTTAGATGACCATCATATTGATATTAACCCGAAGATGCTAACGGCATTTGGTGAAGACACCTTAATTGGAATCATTAAACATGAGTTGTGTCATTATCACTTGCACTTAGCGGGGCAGTCTGGCAAACACGGGACGCCCGCGTTTAAGCAATTATTACAAGCAGTAGGTGGTTCAAGGTACGCACCAAGACTGGAACCACCAGTTAAACGAGCATCGAAACGGCGCCTCGTTTATCGGTGCTCACGATGTGGTCAGCTTTACGAACGCCAGCGACGAATTAATCTGGATCGGATGGTCTGCGGTCGTTGTCGGGGACGGTTACAATTAATTAAAAAAGTGAATTAGAAGAGGTGGGGCAATGGTGAAAACAATCAAAATTGGCTTGATCGGTTTGGGCACGGTGGGAAGCGGTGTCGTTCGGATCTTAAAGGCCCAGCGTGACTTGATTCAACAACAAACGGGACTCGTGTTTGAGGTGACGCAGGCAATTGTTGCTAATCCGGAACGGCAACGGGATGCTGATTTGCAGACGGTGTCTTTGGGTACGGATGCGACTCAGTTATTTAACGACCCAACGCTAGACGTCGTGGTTGAAGTGATGGGCTCGGTTGCTGGTGCTAAACCCTTGATCGAACAGGCACTAAAAGCGCATAAACACGTGGTAACGGCCAACAAGGATCTGATTGCTCAGTATGGCGAACCGCTGGCAGAACTCGCAAGTCAAAATGGCGTGACCCTGCGTTACGAGGCCAGTGTTGCCGGTGGTATTCCGATTCTGCAAACTTTGCGGACCGTGTACACGGCGGACCCGGTCACTGAAATTGCCGGGATTCTCAACGGAACGACCAACTTTATTTTGACGCAGATGGACGAACAGGGGCTGACGTACGATCAGGCGTTAGATGAAGCTAAGGAACGCGGGTTTGCTGAAACGGACCCAACCAATGACGTTGACGGGTTTGATGCTGCCTACAAGTTGGGCATTTTAACTAAGATGGCGTTTGGTATCTCAGTGGCTCAAGATGACATTGACATCACTGGAATTCGGGAACTCGACATTAACGATGTTCGAGCAGCCCGTGCTTCAGGTTATGAACTTAAACTGGTGGGCATCTCCAAACAAACCCCGGCTGGCCTGCAACTCGCCATTACACCAATGGTGATCCACGAAGATCGGCCACTGGCAAAAATTAAAAACGAAAATAACGCCGTTTGGGTGAAGAGCACCAATATCGGAACGGCGCTGTACGTTGGTCCCGGTGCCGGTCAGCTACCAACTGGTAACAGTGTGGTGACGGACTTGATCCAAGTGGGTAAAGCAATCGATCGTGGCAACCAGGCCGAACCATTTGCGCTCAAACAATCGTCAGTTAAGCCCGCAATTGTGAAGGGCAATCAAACTTACTGGCTATTGGTTGCCGCACCGAACCCAAACAGCTTAGCCGATAATTTAAAGCTGATGTTTGAAGGGGTTCAAGTGAGTCAGCCCGATACGATTCGGGGATTAGATCCGCATCAAACGCTCACCAGTTTTGAGATTCAACTGCCACAACCCGTAACAACGGAGCGGTTTATTAACCGCGCCCAACGGTTGGGACAAGTCATTGCAGCATATCCAGTATTGGAGGACTAGAGAATGGGTAAAATTATTATTCGCGTACCAGCAACTTCGGCCAATATGGGCCCCGGGTTTGATTCGATTGGGGTGGCTTTTCACCTGTATTTGACCGTTATCATCGAAGAAGAAACTGAACGCTGGCGGGTCAATCATGCGCTTGGGTCTGACGTACCAACTGATGAGACAAACTTGATCGTCAAATCCGCGTTGGCCGTTAATCCAGATCTCAAACCACACCAGTTGACCGTGATGTCAGATATTCCGGTGGCGCGTGGGTTGGGGAGTTCTTCAACCGCTGTGATTGCCGGACTAAAAATCGCCAACGCATTGGGTGAAATGAATTTGTCACTTGACGAACAGGTCACGATTGCCGCTAAAATGGAAGGTCATCCGGACAACATTGCCCCAGCCCTGTTAGGCGACGTGGTGATTGCGGACTTTGATGGCGAAACAGCTGCCACGGTGAAACTGCAGATGCCAGACAATCTGAAGGTTCTGGCGTTTATTAAGAACCAACCACTTTTAACTTCAGACAGTCGTAACGTGTTGCCAGAACAGTTACCGCTTAAACAAGCAGTGATTGGGAGCAGTGTTGCCAATCTACTTGTGGCCTCGCTGGCGAGTGGTAATTGGGAAATGGCTAGCAAGATGATGGAAAAGGATGAATTCCATGAAAAAGTTCGGACGGCGTTGGTCCCTGAACTTCCCGTTATTCGGCAAGCCGCTCATGAATTAGGGATTTACGGCACTTATTTGAGTGGTGCCGGTCCAACTATCGCGACGTTTGGGACGGAAGCACAATTATTAGCGCTACGTCAAAAATTAACTGATATGGATCTTGCTGGCAGTCTGCGAATCTTTGACATCGATCGTGAAGGAACGACGGTCAATGCCGAGTAAAATCGGTTAAACTCACCTAAATTTCAACAAATATTGAATAATCTTCAAATAACTATTGTCAACAGGGCATAATTCTGGTATATTATTTCTTGTTGATGCGGCCATGGCGGAACTGGCAGACGCGCAAGATTAAGGATCTTGTCGGGGTAATCCCGGTGGAGGTTCGAGTCCTCTTGGCCGCATATCTAAGCTCGGAGGGATTTGACTGATAAGTTGAATCCTCCGAGCTTTTTCGTTAGGTTATTTTGAAGTGAAAAGAGCGATGATAGTGAAAACTTTTATTTTTGACATTGATGGCACATTACTTGATACAGAAGCGATGTACATGAAGGCGTTAGATCAGGTGCTTCGTCAGCACGATATTCACCATTCTTACGAGAAGTTAGCCGAAACCTTCGGCATTACCAGTTTAGATGCTTTAAAGCGCTTAGCGGTCCCAGAATCACTGATTCAGCCGATTCTGAGTGAATGGGCAGCAGCGATTCCAGCATTTCAACGAGAAGTTCACGTTTACGATGGCATCGAAACGATGTTGCAGCAATTAAACGCTGTTCCGGGCACTCAAGTTGCTATCATGACATCGAAGCAGAAGTTTGAATTCGAGCGCGATGTGACGCCGCTGGGACTCGACCAGTACTTTAGTGAGTTCGTCTTCTTTGAAGATACGAAGCGGGGCAAACCGGCGCCAGATCCCATTTTATTGGCGATGAAGCGACTTGATGCGGATCCGGCTCAGACTGTCTACATTGGCGATACTCAGTATGATCTACAAGCTGCTCATGCTGCCGGTGTGAAGTTTGGTTTGGTAGCTTGGGGCGCCAGAAAACAGCCCGGCGTTAGTGCTGCCGACTATGTATTGGCCTTTCCAGATGAAATTGTGTCGCTCACCACGATGACCGATTAAGGTGCCGTGACCGGTAGCTGGAAGCGCTACAATGTGCTATTATTAACAAAGTAAAACGAACAGAAATTAACCATATTTTTTAAGAGGAGGCGCCAACATGATTGCCATTATTATTGCTAGTCACGGCAACTTTGCCACTGGTATTTTGCAATCAGCAACCATGATTTTTGGCAAGCAGGCGAAAGTTAAAGCAGTGACGTTCCAAGCGCAAGAGGGACCCGATGATTTGTTGGGTAAATACCAAACTGCGCTGGCTACCTTTGAACCAACGGATCAGGTGTTATTCCTGATCGATTTATGGGGTGGGTCACCGTTTAACGTTGCTAGTCGAATTGTTGCCGAAAATTTTGACCGCATGGCGTTACTATCAGGCCTTAATTTACCGATGCTGATTGATGCGTACACCATTCGGGAACAACCGCTAGATCGAGTGGTTAGCCATTTGGAAAAGAGTGGCCGACAAGGCATTCGACATCTAGAATTGCCCGATGATAATGAGGAGGATGACTTAGCGTGACAATGGATATTCGCTTAGCGAGAATTGATAGTCGCCTGCTGCATGGGCAGGTTGCGACTGTTTGGACTAAAACGGTTACCCCGAATCGAATCCTCGTTGTATCTGATCAGGTCGCCAAAGATCCGTTACGTAAAACTTTAATTACGCAGGCGGCACCACCTGGCGTTAAAGCAAACGTCATTACGGTTGCTAAGATGCTTCAGATTTATCAAGATCCCCGGTTTGACGCATTTAAAGCGTTACTCTTAACGGAGACGGCTCAGGATATGGTGGCGTTGGTCAAGGGCGGCGTTGATTTCAAACAAATTGGGATTAACGTTGGGAGCTTGGCTTACCGAGATGGCATGACGGTCGTGACGGATGCTATTGCGGTCGATAGCGCAGAAGCAGCGGCATTGCACTACTTAGCAACGGAAGCTGGTTTGGCGGTCACCGCTCAAAAAGTGCCAGCTGATCGGCAGCAAGCAATTGAACCGTTATTGGCACAAAAGGGCCTGTAGGTCAGTTGCCTAGATTTAAATGAACTTAAATTTGATAAATGAACAGCGGAAAATCCGGATGATTTGAACGTTAATCATTGGGATTTTTTCGCTTATATGGCCGGTATTGATGAGTACCGAGTAACTGGAAGGAGACGTGACGTGAGTAGTTTAGCAATTATTGGGTGTTTAATAGTGGCGTTTCTAGCCGGTGTAGACGGTATCTTGGATGAATGGTCGTTTCAACAACCTATCGTAGCGGGCACGTTGATGGGCATCGTCACGGGCGATATTTCGGCGGGGATTCTATTAGGTAGCAGTTTGCAAATGGTGACGTTGGGCTGGATGAACATTGGCGCTGCAGTGTCTCCTGACGTTGCCTTGGCAGTCGTTGCACCAGCGTATCTAGTCTGTGGCCCCGCACAGTTACCGTTAGCTGTGGGCGTTGCGCTGGCGATTCCGTTTGCGCTCATTGGTCAAGGACTCACCGTACTCGTTCGGCGGTTAGTGTCTCGGTTAGTTCACCGAGTTGAACGAGACGTTGCCGCAGGGCATTTAGAACGCGTTACCCAAGGACATTTGTTGAGTTTGGTCCTTCAGGGGTTACGGGTCATGGTACCGGTTGCGTTATTGTTGTGTATCCCAACATCGTTGATTCAATCGTTGATGGGGGATGTGCCTGCACTTGTCACCAATGGGCTGGCAGTTGCAGAAGGGTTTATCGCAGTGGTAGGTTACGCCATGGTGATTCAAATGATGGCAACTAAGCAACTCTGGCCGTTTTTCTTCCTGGGATTTGCGCTAGCGGCAGTTAAGGGCCTGAGTATGCTGTCCTTAGGCATGATTGGGCTGGCCATTGCGATCATCGTAGTGAGCTATTCATCGCAGCAGCAACCACCACAGGCAGGTTCAGGCGACGATGACTTGGATGATTTAGATCGAGAATTAGAAGACTTATGATGGGAGGTGCGAGATGGGTGAACCAGTTCGGTTAACGAAGGGCGATTTAGTAAGTATTTTTTGGCGGTCGAGCTTTGAACAGGGGTCGTGGAACTACGAGCGGATGCAAAATCTCGGCTTTGCCTACATCATGGTGCCAGCAATCAAGCGGTTGTACGATCAACCAAAAGACCAGCAGGCGGCGATGCAGCGGCATTTAGCGTTCTTTAACACGATGCCGTACATGCAATCAACGATTACGGGCGTGGTCCTGTCCATGGAAGAACAGCGTGCTAATGGTGGCTTGATTGAAGCCGAAGACATTAACAATGTCAAAGTTGGCATGATGGGGCCGTTAGCCGGTGTTGGTGACCCTATTTGGTGGAGCACGATTCGGCCGGTACTGGCGGCATTTGCGGTTGGTTTGGCCAATAGTCAGGTTGGCATCGTCGGCCCATTACTATTCTTTATTGTGTGGAATGCACTTCGGTTGGGGTTTAGAGGCTACACCCAAATGCTGGGCTACCATTCCGGCTTAAACATTACTCAGTACCTAAGCGGCAATCTCTTACCTCGTCTGACTCAAGGGGCTTCAATACTGGGGATGTTTATTATGGGCGCAGTTGTCCCACGTTGGACGGTGATTAACTTTCCGACGATTGTTGGTAGCGGGCGTAATGGGGTATCGATGCAGTACGTTTTAAATCAAATCCTACCGGGACTTGTACCGCTATTACTGACGCTTGGTTGCTTGTGGTTGATTCGTAAACGGGTAAACCCCATTTGGCTGATGATTGGTTTATTTGTTATTGGCTGCTTGGGTTATTGGAGTGGCATCCTAGGGCTATAACAGGAGATCGACAGTGTATAACGCAATTAACGAAGTTACAGTGAGCGCCAATTGGCTACGAACGCCAATCACGACTGTTTCCGGTCAGTTAACGCTTGGTAATCGGGGCGTCGAATTTCGTCCCAACAACGCCACAGCAGTCGTCCAAATTGATTACGCACAGATCAGTCGTGTTTGGGTCCAACTTCGATTTAACCGCTGGCCCCACGGGTTAACAGTTGAACTCACGACCGGTGAGCGGTATCAATGGGTTTCGTGGCGAGCCAGCCAGGTTGTGCACGTATTCAATCGAAAATTAGCCGTTGGTGTCGTCCGACATCAACGGTGATTAAAAAACACTTAATCGGTGGTTGTTCTCATCGATTAAGTGCTTTTTGCTGTCGTTTGTGTCCAACGTAAGCATATTGTGGTTTAGTTTGTGAAGTGCGGTGACTTGCGTAAACTGTCGATTCCGGTAA
>NZ_BAABMI010000069.1:0-21551 GCF_054785195.1 Secundilactobacillus muriivasis
AACGTGTCCCCTTGGATTTAGACCCCAGCTTGTCCCCTAGGGCTTTAAAAATCGCACCGGCCATGATATAATAGTCAGTAAATGAGTTGACTTTTATGTGGCGCTCACCGATTCCCGTCGGTGGGTGTTTTTTTATGTTCTATTTTATGTAACCAATATTACTCGTTGTTTGGTGATAAATCAACATTTCTTTTTATGTATCCTTGTATCCTTGTATCCTTGTATATTCATATCCTTGTATCTAAGTATCCTTGTATCCTTGTATCTAAGTATATTAGGATACTTGCAGTCAATCTTAATTTAACGGCTTTTGAGAAGAAATGTATCCTTGTATCCTTGTATCCAAGTATCTTTGTATGTTATCATCCTTGTATCCAAGTATCCTTGTATATTAGGATACTTAATTGGAGGTCAGTATAATGGGTGAAGTAATTACTTTTGGAAATTTTAAAGGTGGCACCGGTAAAACAACAAATGCCACGCTTGCATGCCTGGCACTAGCTCGTGCTGGTAAAAAAACGCTATTAATTGATTTCGATCCTCAAGCAAACGCTACAGATATTTACTTTAAAACCGCGGCTAATTTAGGCCACGATGATATCAAATTTAATCAAACCTTGCTTGCATCAATCCAAGAAGAGGACTTATCAAGATCGTTGGTTACTTTGGATAAAAACATTGACTTTATTCCATCAAGCGCAGATTTTTCATTGTACCCACGGATTATGGAAAAAAAGTTTAAAAATAATTATAAAGATAGAGTTACATATTTTAGCAAGCTACTTGCTTCACTAAAAGAAAAATATGATTTTGTGGTATTTGATTTGCCACCGACTATTTCCTTAATTTCTGATAGCGCCTTATACGCTTCAGATTGGGTTCTGATTATCCTTCAAACTCAAGAGCACAGTCTTCAGGGTGCCGAATCGTTTCTAAAATATATACAGGAACAGGTAATCGATGAATACGAAGCACCTAGTTTGAATTTACTCGGTATACTTCCTGTGCTATTAAAGAATGGGGCGCCTGTTGATCACAGCACATTAGAAGTAGCAGAAGAAGAATTTGGGAAAGAAAACATGTTAAAAACCCTAATTCGTAATATGGAAAGAATCAAAAGATATTCAATCAGAGGTGTATTTCTAAAAGATCAGTTCGATAAAAAAATAATTAGATTATACGATTCTGTGGCACAAGAAATTATTGAAAGGGCGGACTAGCATGGTGGAACTTTTACACAATCCTAACTCAAATAAAAGCAAAATAATTCCTAGAAAATCGGCGCCCCAGCCCCAAAAAGAAATTTCCATATCTTCTCTAAACGAATCAAACAAAACGAAGTCTAAACAAATAGATGGTGTTACTTTTGATACTACGCTCAGAATTGACAATCATCTAAAAAACTTTATGAAAGCTATGGTAATTTTAGGGTATAGCTCAACTCAACAAAACGGATTAGCCCAATTACAAAAAACTTTTTTTGAATCGTTAACTGAGTCTGAACAAAATACGCTTACGACTCAAATACAGACTTTGGAAACCGGCGATGCTAACAAAGTAAAAAGTAAATAATCACGTGCTCTCAGACGACACGTTCACCTTTTAGATGTATACTTGTCCGTTTAAATTAAGCAGAATGCACACAAAAAAGTCCTCTATTATGCGGAATAGAGGGCTTTTCTGAAATCATTACATACAGGCTTTGCTTAGGAGCGTTGCTTGTGTCCATTTAGGACATACACAATCATATAACAATCAATGCTGTCACTTAACTTACTCAAAAAAGCCACCCACCTCGTGATGAGATGAGTGGCTTTTTGGTTGTGTGGTAGATTGTAAAATTTGTTAACCGTTGTATATTATATTTAGTTACAGATGTAACAAATACTTGGTATCTTATTTTAAAAGGAGGGATTTTCATGTACTACAGTAGTGGTAATTATGAAGCATTTGCTCGGCCTAAAAAACCAGCAAACGCCACCAAGAAATCAGCCTATATTGTTGGGGCCGGTTTAGCCGGTTTAGCTGCCGCCGCTTTTTTAGTGCGCGATGGTCAGGTTCCTGGAAACCAAATTCATGTTTTTGAAGAACTTGGACTTCCCGGTGGCAGCATGGATGGGATTTTAAATGAACAACGCGGCTATATTATTCGTGGTGGACGTGAAATGGAACCTCACTTTGAAACTCTTTGGGATCTTTTTCGTTCAATTCCTACCTTAGAAGATGCCAGTGTTTCGGTACTTGACGAATTCTATTGGCTAAATAAAGCCGATCCAAGTAATTCACACACCCGCGTAATCGAAAAACGTGGTAATCAGTTAGCCAGTGATGGTCAGTTGACGCTTTCCCGAAAAGCAATTGAAGAAATCGCCAAATTAGTGCTAACACCGGAAAACCAACTTGACAATGTCAAAATTAATCAAGTTTTCAGCGATGACTTCTTTAAATCAAATTTCTGGCTCTATTGGTCCACCATGTTTGCTTTCGAGCCTTGGGCAAGTGCAATGGAAATGCGCCGTTATTTATTACGCTTTGTCCATCATGTTGGCACCTTGCAAAATATGTCAGCATTGAAATTTACCAAATATAATCAATATGAGTCATTAATCAAACCACTGATTAAATATCTTGAAGATCACGACGTTAAATTCCAATACAATACCACCGTTGACAATATTATTGTTGAACAAACCGGTGAACAAAAACAAGCTGTTAAAATTGAGCTAACGATCGATGGTAATCAGCAAAGCCTCGACCTAACACCTGACGATTTGGTTTTCATTACAAATGGATCAATTACTGAAAGCACTACTTATGGTGACAATGAACATTCAGCACCAGCAACGCATCCAATCGGTGCTAGCTGGAAATTATGGGAAAAATTAGCGGCTCAAGACTCAGCTTTCGGACATCCAGCTAAATTTTATCAAGATATTCCAGCGGCTAACTGGGTCATGTCGGCAACTTGCACCTTTAAAGACGATCGAATCGTACCCTATATTCAAAAAATTACTGGTAAAGATCCGTATAGTGGTTCAATTGTTACCAGTGGCCCAGTCTCCATTAGGGACTCAAACTGGTTATTAGGAATTTCCATCAGCCGTCAACCACATTTTCAACAACAAAAGCCAAATGAATTAATCGTATGGTTATATGGTCTCTTTTCCGATCAGCCCGGAAATTATATTCACAAAAAAATTACTGATTGCAGTGGCGCAGAAATCTGTCAAGAATTTCTTTATCATATTGGTGTCCCAGAAAATCAAATTGCTGAGATCGCGCAAACAGCTAATTCAATTCCAATTCATATGCCATACATTACTTCATACTTTATGCCACGCCAAGCTGGTGATCGTCCCTTAGTTGTCCCTGAAGGTTCAAGCAATTTGGCTTTTATTGGGAACTTTGCCGAAACTGAGCGAGACACCGTCTTTACAACTGAATACTCTGTCAGAACTGCTATGGAAGCTGTCTACCGACTGCTTGACATTGATCGTGGCATCCCAGAAGTCTTTGATTCTGCCTTTGACTTACGAACAATCTTAAGTGCCTTATATTATTTGAATGATAAAAAGAGCTTGACCGAATTGCCTTTAAATCAAATTGAAAAAATTGGTCTAAATGCCTTTTTGAAAAAGGTTCATGGCACCTATCTTGAAGAAATTTTGAAATCTCAAAAGTTACTCTAAATCAAAGGAGGAAAAATTCATGAAAAAGCAGCATTTAATTTTAATTTCAATCGCTTTAGCTGCTGGGGTTGTAATTGGAAAATATCTTAAACCCCAAAAAGACAGTTGCTGTCGTCATCGACTAGGTTGTTGCTCAAAGAATTCCCAAATCTCTAAGACCGATCCAGTTTATTTACGAGAAACCCAAACCCTAGGGCATGGCCTAACAAAGTAATTTAGCCTAGTAAAAGGGGGGCACTGCAAAAGTAAATTGCCGTACCCCTTTTTTGATTGTTTTGTTTTTCCATTAACCGGCTAAAATATTTTTTCGCCAGTTTGCAGTAAATCATTTTTGATCTTTTCTGCTAGGTGCTCGGCCAACTCGGCTGCGGAATATTGATAATCGTTTTCTCGCCAATATAGTAAACTAGCAAAAATAGCGCCCGAATAATATGCAATCTCTATTGGTGCTGGCTGCTGATTTTTAATTCGCGTTTTAAAAAAATCAAGCAAGTAGTCACTTTGCTTTCGAAGAGCAAAGCCTTCAATTGAAGCGCTAACAATTGCCGATAAAACAGCTGGATTATTTTTAAAATAATCAAAATAAACTTCCAACAACTGCTCTAATTCTTTAAAATGATGCGTCGTAATGTCATCAACAAAAGTTGCATATTCTTTTTGAATAAACTTGTTCAAAATATCTTCCTTACTGTTATAGTTGCGATAAAAAGCCATTCGTGATATTTTTGCTTGATTAGCAATATCCGTAATTGAAATTTCTGAAAAGTCTTGTTCTTGCATCAATTCAAACAAAGCTTTTTCAGCTTTAGCTTGCGTCCGCACAATCCTTTTGTCCATAGTCACTATCTCCCAATTAATGAATCAATTTAGTTGTTGATACCAATTATACATCATTGAAAATTTCAAACCGCTTTACGAAAAAAGTATCAAAATCAGGTCACTAACTTTGATACTTTTTTTACTTAATAGTTACTTTTTTAGTTAGGCTTGGATTGAAGTCAATATTTGAGACAGATTTTAAGAGACATTCAGAACCGCGTTTACCTTCCACAGCTCAAATAAATCATTAATCGCGATTAATAACTTATTTGAACCCTGGAAAGCATTAAATCAGGCGGCCATTTGGCTCGTAAGTGTTGCAATTTCAACTTGTAAGGGGGTCTGGTAGCCCAGTGAACTATGAATTCTCTTCCTATTGTAGAAAGCATGCACATATTCAAAAAGGACGGCAGCGGCAGTTTCATAATCTTCAAAGACCGGCACTGGATAAACACATTCCTTTTTGAGGGAAGCGTGAAAGGATTCCATTGGCGCATTATCATACGGACAACCCTTACGGCTGTATGAGTGGCGGATATGTAGCTCAGTTAAACATTGATTGTAATCATCGCTGGTATACTGTGATCCTAAATCCGTATGGATAATCAGGTCCCCAGTAATGGTTCGATTTTTAACCGCGCTTTCAAGGGTCTTTAAGACTAAATCAGTAGCCATCTTTTTTGAGAACGAATAGCCGATAATCCGTCGTGAGTGCAGGTCCATGATGGTTGATAAGTAACACCAGCCATTACGCTTCGTTTGAATATAGGTCATATCAGCGGTCCATTTTTGATTTAAACCAGTGGTCGATAAATCCTGCTTAAGCAAGTTGGGACGCTGTTCAACCTTGGTTTTGGAAGCCGAAGCCGCTTTCCACTTATTGACGGTAACGGAGTGGATATCCAGTTCCTTCATGAGCCGGGAAATCCGTCGTGGACTGCACCGAAGCTGCAGTGGTTGAAGTTCCAGATTCAATTCATGGTGGATCTTCATAACACCGTATCGCTGCTTAAATTCCGCAAAGATTCGCAGAATCCGTTGTTTCAAGCCCGCATCTTCGGCCCGGCGTTTTGAAGGTTTGGGGATCGATAACGATAATACTGAGCTCTGGAAACACCGAGGATTCGGCACATCTTGGTTACCTGATGGTGATGGCTTTCTTGGTGAATGTAATCAAAGATATTGGTTACTTCTGCGCAAGGAAGCCCAGGGCTTTTTTTAGGATTTCGTTCTCCTCAGACAGCGAAGCCAGTCGCTTTTCCATCGCTTTGATTTCGTCTGGCGATTTACCGGATTGAGTTTTGGCCTGGGCCTGGATCCACTTATGAACTGTTGAATAGCCAATGCCATATTCTCTGGCCAGTTAGGCAGCTGATTCGCCTTGCTTATATAGGTTGATAATGTTTTGTTTGAATTCTTTGTCGTAACGAGTTGGCATGTAAAAATTCCTTCCTTTTGAGAGATGATTTATTCATTATACCCTCTCTTAAAAGTTGTCTCAGGAATCAGCTTACATCCATCCTAAAAGATGGGTTTGTGGTAAACACCATTTTAAAGGAAGCTGATCTTTTTTGTCCGGACAGCGGTCGGATTAATTTTACAATCTACCATTTACACAAGATATTTTACGCTCTCAAAAGTCAGCTAATCACTGTTTTTTTGCATATGGTCAGGAGGTGGCGATATCATGATTAATTCATAGTAAATACGGGTATGAGTTTCCGGAGTGGGCACAGGCGGGTGCTCGGCTCGATAAGATGGTGTAAGGATAATAGACGTCGTGCTAAATAGCGTGGCGTTTTTATTTTGCCCAAAATTTGGAGGTGGCCGGCATGGGCCAGATGGTAAATAGCAGATTTGGCCTTGTCAGTCGCACATAGACACGTTGCTTGGGTGACTTAGAACATCAGCTTAAAGATGGACGGTGGTAACGTAAAAAGCCGCAGCGACCACATGAGCCGCGTATTACAGTGTGGAGAAAAAAACAGGGTAACAAGCGTGAAAAAATAAAAGAAGACCAGATTTTGGTCTTCTTAAAAATGATAATTTATTTATCGTCTTTATCTAACTTTTCCTTTACGTTATCAATCGTATCTTTAACAGCATCTTTGGCATCTGACAGTTTATCTTTAGCCTTACCTCGAATACCTTGACCCTTACCTTCAGCTTCGCGGACCTTGTCGTTCGTAACCTTGCCTTCAACTTCTTTAGCTTTTCCACTTACCTTATCTTTGGTGCTATCAATCTTGTCATCTAGACTCATAATATAACCTCCCATAATGTATTTGTTACAACAGTATTATTCCACATTTTAATTTGCTTGTCTAATAAGGAGATCCTACAAGAGATAGTGTGAATGACACTTATAAGGTAGATTGCAAATTTAATCCGGATTTTTGGACAAATTTGCAATCTACCTTATACTAAAATATAAAGATATAAACACCTTCCTAGAGGAAAATAGCTTACCCAACTTTGTACAAAAAAAGTTATATATGGTCTATATAAGCAGTAAGAATCCTAAAATTTCTATTAAAGACAAGGCAAATTACAAGTTTAATCCGAACAAGCCCGGAATCTTTCAATGGCAGTCTGTTGATGATGTAGTTGATTAATTAGTTCAAGTGCTGCTAGGATCTCATCAGTCGTTACTTGGCTAAAATTGGTCTTTTTCGGGAAGAACCAGCGTAACCGTCGATTAAAATATTCATTGGAACCCCGTTCCCACGGTGAATATGGATGGCAAAAATAAACTTTGATCTGATAATCCTGTTCTAAGGCCTGATAATTGGCAAACTCTTTACCATGATCAACAGTAATGGATTTTACTTGGGGACCGAAGGCCCCCATAAACTTGCCAAAGGTGGTGTTTAGAGCCTTAGCCGTTCTATTAGGGGCTTTGATGGCCCATAGAAGTCGGGTCTTACGTTCTACGAATGTAACCAGACATGATCGTGACTCACTTCGACTAGAAAGCACCGTATCTACTTCCCAATGACCAAAAGCTAACCGTTGATTAACAGTTGTTGGCCGTTGTTCGATGGAAGTCCCACTTGTAAATTTCCCACGATTTTCGCTCACTCGGTGCTGGCGGACATTCCGATTGGGTAGATCAGTCAATTTGAAGGGGAGCCAGCCACGATTAAACCAATTATAAATTGACGCAGTGCTCAAGTTATAAGCGGCCGCAATGGTTTCTGGTGACCAGGTTAATCGTAAGTGATTGGTAATTAAAGTCGCTAATACTGCGGTCAGCATCGAACGACGACCGCAATTCCGCCTTTTGCGATCTGCATCTTGCTGAGCTAATTCTGGATCATAAGGTTTAACTCGGTCCAACTCATAGCTAATCGTAGCTTTGGCGACGCCTAAGGCGTCAGCCATTACTTGGTAAGATTTATTCCCCTCATTGACCAGTTGTGCTAGTGCGCCACGTTGAAAACGTGATAAAGTAGATGTACCCAAAGTAATCACTCCCTATATTGGTTGGAATTAGCTACTACCATTGTAAGTGATTGCTTTGGGATTTTTAATTTCTGTTCGGATTAATTATAGAATTTGCCATATGGATAAACAATTAATGGTTATCGACCTTAATCCGGCCGCTTTTCAAACGTTGATCGCGGTCCATGATCAGTTCCCCGACTTTGATACCGCCAGCTGGCGTGAACTTGAATCTCGGCACACCCAGTTAACGGACTTGTTCCTCCAAAGCCAGCCAGTCGATCACGGCGAACTAAGCGTGACCCGTCAACAATTAGCCGACCAGTTTGGCGTCGACGCCATGTTGCCGTCATCCATGATCACCAAATACGTGGTGCCCAAAATCAAGAGTGAATTTGTCGCTCACCAGTGGTTTCCGAACTTTAAGTTACAGGCCACCACGGACGATCAATACAAAATTACTTGGTAATATCAAAATGCACGTTGACCGCAATTGCGATCAACGTGCATTTTTAGTCTAATTTACTGATCAACGGTAATTATTCCCAATCGTAGTCGGCTGGATCTTGAAGACCTCGGCCAGTCGCTTTGTCCAACATGATCCGTTGTTCAAAGTGCGCGACGTTGCGCTTGGTTTCTTTGACCATGTCGGGGTTGACCGAAACGTAGTCGATCCCGCTTTGAATCAGGAAATTCGTGAAGTCTGGATATTCAGACGGCGCCTGCCCACAAATTGATACCGTCTTACCATCCTTGTGCGCGGTCTTGATCAGGTGGCGAATGGCGCGTTTAACAGCGAGGTTCCGTTCGTCAAAAAGGTGTGCGACCGTATCGTTATTCCGGTCACAGCCCAAGATCAACATTGCCAGGTCGTTTGAACCGATCGAGTAACCGTCGACGAACTGGTTAAACTGGTCCGCCAAAATGATGTTGGTTGGAATTTCAGCCATCATGTAAACCTTGAAGTCGGCGCTCCGGATCAAGCCTTCACCTTTAATGATGTCAGTGACCTTTTGTGCTTCTTCAACGGTCCGTACGAACGGAATCATGATGTTTAAGTTCTTCAGGCCAAATTCATTACGAACCTTCTTAACCGCGGCTAATTCCAACTTAAAAGCGTCGATGTATTTCGGATCATAATACCGTGACGCGCCCCGCCAGCCTAATAGATCGGCGGATTCATGTGGCTCGTACTTGTCGCCACCTTTAAGTTTACGGTACTCGCTGGACTTGAAGTCCGATAGCCGTAAGACAACCGGCCGTGGCGCCATTGCCCGAACGACCTTGGCAATCCCGTTAGCGAGCATGTTGACCACCGTTTCAGGATGGCTCTGTTCGATCAAGTAGAGTGGGTGTTCGTGAATGTACGTTGTCCAGAGGAATTCTTCACGCATCAGCCCGATCCCGTCAGCGGGTAACGTTGAATACTTTTCGGCTAACTCGGGATCACCCAAGTTCATCATGACGCCGGTAGCCGTTGGTGCGAAGGTTTCGGCGGCCACGACTTGGCCCGTTTGAGCAGCGGGCGTCGATTTCTTCAACAGACTGGCAACTTTACCCATGTAAACAATCCCGTTTTTAGCGTCGACCGTCACCACGTCGCCGGTCTTCAGTGCGTCGGTTGCCGCCACGTGCTGACTCTTCGTCCCAACAATACATGGGATCTGCATTTCACGTGAAACGATGGCCGCGTGACAGGTCATCCCACCGAAGTTAGTTACAATGGCCGCGGCCTTCTTCATAGCGGGGACCCAGTCTGGTGACGTCATTAACGTGACCAGCACTTCACCGGCCTTAAACTGGTCAATATCTTTAGGACTATCGATCACGTGGACGACACCACTAGCTAAGCCGGGACTTGCTGGTAACCCGCGAACGGCAACCTGCGCGTCACTTTCAGAAACGACGTTGGCGTCTTCTTCGGCGTCGGCTTTCTTTTGCTTGTTCCGTTGAGACCAAACGGTTTCGGGACGTGCTTGGACGATCCACAACCGGTTCGTGTTGGTGTCCAACGCGTATTCCATATCCATGTAGCAGCCATAATGTTGTTCAATTTTCTTAACATAACCGGCTAATTCAATCACCTGGTTGTCCGTCAAAACGGGCTGGTCTTGTAAGTCCGCGGGAACTTCTTTTTCGACCGTCCCGCCATCGGGTTGCCGCATCAATTCGATTGGTTGCTTAATGATGTTCTTTTCAACAATCTTCATTGAGTCTTTATCCACAACAAAGTGGTCGGGAGTGACCTTCCCTAACACGATGTATTCACCTAAGCCGTAAATGCCATCGATCACGATTTTCGTATCATCACCGTTGGCCACGTTCACGGAGAACATGACTCCGGAAGCCTTGGAGAAGACCATCATTTGAATGGCAGCCGACAAGGCGACTTTTTCATACGGGAAGTTTTGTTTATGCCGGTAATACGTTGCCCGGTCGGTAAACAATGATGAATAACATTCTTGAACCCGGTCAGTAACGTCGTCGGCCCCTTTAATGTTTAAGTATGATTCCTGTTGCCCCGCAAATGATGCGTCGGGCAGATCTTCCGCCGTTGCTGAGGAACGAATAGCCACGAACGGATCCTTTTGGCCCATCTTATCGGCCAAATCAGCGTAGGCCGTCTTAATATCTTGCGCTAAATCATCTGGCATGGTCGCGTTCACAATTAGATTCCGAATTTGTTCACATGCATGGTGCAACTCATCTGAGTTTTCGTAGTCCTTGATGCCCTCGAGCAAGGCGTTAACCTTGTCGTTTAACCCCGTCTCTGCCATAAAGTAACGGTATGCACGGGCGGTCGTTGCAAAGCCGTAAGGTACCGGTACATCCATGGAAGACGTCATTTCCCCCAGTGAGGATGATTTACCACCCACCAAGTTCACGTCTTCGCGATGTAACTCGTTAAACCATAAAACATTTGCTGTCTCTCGATTACTCATAATATTGCCTCCTTGTGATTTTTAGCTTAAAAACCATTTTCAGCAGAATCAAAGTCGTTATTGAAAACGGTTTCATTCTCAGTCTCCATTATAGTTCATCCGTGTACAAATTTTAAGCGCATTTCCAATTTCCGGTGGAGCTCTCATTAATTTCTGATGATTCATTCATAAATTAATCGCAAAATTTTCAGTATCCGCTTTCTTTAACACCAAAAAACACGGCCACAATGCTGCAACCGTGTTTTTAACCCTATTAACTAGGACGATCTATTTACATGGTTTCGTCCGGGCCACCTTCAGTGCCTGGTTGATCACCTGCGCGTATAAGACATCACCCGCGTGGACGCCACCAAAGTGCACGCCGTCCGTGCCGGCAAAAACGGCCGGATGTTGTCCCGCGACCTTCTCCCAATCGGCGATCGTGACGTATTTGTACTTGGCAGGAAGCGTCCACTCGAAGACTGCTAACTTGCTCGAATTCCAATCTGACTGGGCCTGCGCGTTATACGGCGTCATGAAGATCAGCCGGTGACCGGGCGCTAAGGCGTCGATCAGCTTC
Organism: Secundilactobacillus muriivasis; assembly: GCF_054785195.1. NCBI lineage: Bacteria > Bacillati > Bacillota > Bacilli > Lactobacillales > Lactobacillaceae > Secundilactobacillus > Secundilactobacillus muriivasis. The sequence continues at coordinate 11,454 of NZ_BAABMI010000069.1, forward strand.
ATGATCTGGACCCGGTAACCGTCGAGGGCGTTGGTCCCGATGCAGATCACCACGTCCTGACGTAAACGATGATTCCGTTGCTGCGCTATCAAGACTTGGTCACCCAAGTTCATCGTTCGGTCCCCTTCCGCGTCGATCGTACTGTTAGCGACGTGTTGTCCTAAATAATCACGAGTACCGAGTGTCACGCTGTCCCCGATAATTGATACTCCCGTGGGCACGTGCACCTTCGTCTTTTCCCCCGCCGTTGTCACCGGTCCCGTGTTCGCTAAAATGGCGGTATGGGTCGACTGAATCAGATTAACGTCTTGACGAATTCCGCTGATCCACAAATTTTGCTCCAGTGTTGAGACTGGGGGCGCGGCTTTGACGACGCTCTCCCCGTTAACACCTAGGAGCACAATGGCCACCATCGTTGGCAACCAGAGTTTTTTCCAGTTCACGTTACATTGAAAAATGTGAACTGGTTTACCGGCGATCACCGGCTCTAAGACGTAGTATGACAAAGCGGACAAGCCGATTGAGACCCCGTCGTTAGGATCGCTGCGACCCAGTTCGACATTCGGTGTGAAAAAATAACGTACAACGGCCAGTGAAATAAATAAACACTGTAGCTGATATCCGCTAAAAACGTCATCCAGCGTGGCTCACTGATTGTTGGCGTTTGATCGTGCAACAGGCGCGCGCCGTAGATCATACAAGCGGCGAGTAGCGTTGCGGCCAGTAACCCTTGTTGATACGTTTGCAACCGGTCAAATTTTAGTCGGTCACCTAGGATGACCAGGCCGCTAAAACTAAGAATCATCAGACCGATTGCTACGTTGCGGGGACAATGCTGTGAGACCCACTTAAACGCCGTGAGCTGGTAGCGAATCCCACTGAGGATGCCCAACACACAACCAATAAAGAACGGGAAACTGTGGGTCACACTGGAAAAATAAACCGGTGAAAAATCCGTTAAACCGACGGCACCTAAATTCATGGCCAGAAAACTCCCCGTTGCGAGGAGGGTTGCTAAGGTGCTCAGCAACTTTCGGAACTGGACCAACGCTTCGTCCGCCGACGCGCTCCGATAACGACTCATCTTGGCGACCAAACTTGCAGTGAGCCCCCATAATAAATAGAAGTGCATTTCAACGGCTAACGACCACGTATGGACAAATAGGTGCGGAATAAACTTGGTTTCATAACTCCCGCCAGTTGCAATTTCAAAATAGTTCGTCGTAAAACCGAGGGCCGCCGCGACCTGCCAACCGATGTTGGTCACAAAATCATGATCGACGGTTCTACAATATTTGGTACTGATAGAGATTCACTTTGTGAATTTCTACTGGTGCCATTTTCTATTATCAAGTAAAATTGTACAAAAATAGAAGATAGCCTGACCCCTATCTAACGAAAGGAACTATCTCCCATGGATAATAATACCAGATTAGCTCTCAATATCACAGATACTCGTTTAGAATTTGATCCCGACCCTAAATATAAATCTCAACCTATGTCTCGAGAAATGACTGACAAAGGTGAGGCTAACGTGTGGCACTGCGTGCTCACATACGAAATGACTTGTCCTAAATGTTCAACCGTCATGAGTCGAAACGGGTACAAAAGTGTCATGTATCAATCTGCCCAAAATGGTACAAGTCTGATTTTCTTTAAAATTAAAAAGCAAAAATACATTTGTAAATGCTGTAAAAATACTGAGCTTGCTGAATTGAGTGATGTAAGAAAAGGAGACCATCTTTTTCGTGACGTAAAACAAATTATCGCTATGCAAATTGAAGAAAACATGAGTATGACTACAATTGCGAAAATCAATAACGTCTCCTCAAATACTGTTATCCGGTCAATTCTAGGATTAGCTTGTTATATCAAACCATCTTTTCATTATTTATCGCGAAACATTGCTTTCGATGATTTCAAATCGGGAAAGTTTGCTAAAAGCGGATACTCCCTTTTACTTATGAATATTGAAACACATCAACCAATAGATGTAATTTCTGACAGAGGTGATCACTCCCTTGAAAAGTACTTTTTAAGATATTCTCCGGCGGCTCGTGCTGCTGTTCGAACGGTTACGGTCGACTTATTTTTCCCTTATCGAAGTACTATTCAAAAAGTTTTCCCGAATGCAATTATCATTGCTGACCATTTTCATGTGGTAGTCCAGGCCTTTAAAGGCCTCAATCAGCTTAGAATAAAAGTAATGAAATCATTTAAGTACGGGTCACCCGAATATCGCCAACTTAACAGATTTTGGAAACTAATTATGAAATCAGAAAGCGACTTAAATCGCTCTGATCGATATAAACGTCGTAATTTCAAAAATTTACAATTGACTGACGACGAAGTCGTTAATCGTTTACTATCGCTTTCCGAAGAATTGAGTGCTGCTTATAACTTCTACCAAGATCTCATTTTCATAATTCATAATCAAAGTTCAGAACGGCTGACAACCTTATTGTGGCCAGAAGATGATAAAAATTCGGCAATTCTCCCACAGGAAATGGATGCTGCCATCAAGACTCTACGAAAACATTTCGAAGAGATTATAAACAGTTTTAAAACAAAATACTGTCATTTCTCAACAGGTCCTGTAGAAGGATGTAACAACAAAATTAAAGTAATAAAGCGTACTGCGTACGGGTTTAGAAACTTCTATCACTTCAAGATTCGAATTCTAATTGCATTTAAAAATAGTTTCTATTCTAAAAATTTCATATCTCTCACAAAACAACAAAAAACTGCTAATTCCCCGACAACGGAGAAACTAGCAGCTTGATGTTAATGATTGTGAAATTCTAGGTCATCAGTACTTCTTGACAAAGAACCATTTGTTTTAAAAACCCTAGGCGATTTGAATACCAGCTTCTAAGGTATTATCCAATTTATAGATTCGTTCAACATCAATGACCACCACGCCAGCGCGTGGGAAACGATCAAAGATGTTAGTTTTATCTAGAATCTGATTAGCAAAGTCATCTGCTTCATGAATATGAGCCGTTCCCTCAAAGCGAAATCCCTGTTGAGCGCCTCTATCAGCAACCGCAACCGCTGCCAAATGGTTGCTCGAGAGATTATCATAGGCTTGCCTGAAGGTATGCTCAAAGTAGATTAAATGTGAGTCATCTAAGACATGTAGTGAGCCCTTGGGACCAACTTGAGGTTTGCCATCTATTCCTGTTGTTGCTAGGAAGGGGAGCTGACTCTTTAACATATTCTTCATTTCTTCTGTAAGATTTACCATTTAATTTTCTCCAATCAACACGACATTACGCTTTCCAATTACTTTTAGTAAGTATACTGTCGATATCCTATTTTGTCAATCCTATGTCCCAAGATGAACATCGCAGACTAGGATCACGGAAGGTTTAAAAAGATTCCCTTGTTTTGTAAATTGGTTAAGCAAACATGTTTATATCGTTGGTCATGTTCAGGATAGATGGGTATTGTGAGTGCAACCGGATTGAGTTGTTTGTATGCTGGGCAATGTTGACCTCGATACAGAGGATCATACCATTTCTGATCTGGATGATAACCTCGTTTTTCCATTTCACGTAACACAATACAGTGAAATTGAAATAATTTATATGGGGAATGTGCAAATACGTAATTAACGGTAGCGTGTTTCCGTCCCCATCCATTACCGCGAAGCGCCGCAATTTCACGATGCTGTCCCAATAATTGTTGTCTTGGGAGTTGCTGAATTAAATCTTGATGCCATAAACGCACGTTACGGCTTCCTTTCTTGAAAACTAGTCTTAATATTTATGCCATTTGGAGGATTACAGTACTGAACCATTTTATGACGAAGCGCCTTTTCTATAGGTTCATCGGCAGTATAAGTAATGGGATTTGCGCCTACTCGGATTGTCTGATCAATTTGTTCAATTTTGTTGGTGTGATTGATTATATTGCTCTTGCAAAGGAATGATATCCTTTTTTGCTGTCTTTGGAGCAGCGATTGCACCCTCCGCATGAACATATACACGGTTTATTAAGATGGCTTTGAAAGTGAAGTCGTGCTACCTAATTTTGAGTCGTTTTAGCCTAACTAATACCTATCATGCCGAATTTGTTATTGGATCGCTTAAGTGTAGAAGCAACTAAATTTGTTCGATTAATTAGTTGAAAATTCTTGGGATTGCCCATGTATTTTTTAGTCTGGTTATTAGCTTTTATGTTTGATCTGCTTATTTCTGATCGCAAACACCCACAACTGCGAGTGAATCCTTTTTGAAGTCGTTGACTGTCAACAATACATTTATTTCCACATTGACATTGACAGAGCCAAAGCGCGTTTCCATTAGAACTGCTTCCCAAAAAACTAATGACTGTGAGTCGTCCAAACGTTTGATTGGCCAAATTGATACGCTTTTGCATACTAATCTCCCCGTTTGATAAGAAGGTACTTAAAGAGTTGTTTTCAATTGATCTAATCGCCATTGGCACCATGAAATAAAGGCTAATTCGTCAATCTTTGGAACGCCATAGGTTCTAGCATACGTTAACTTTTGAGTGGTAAGTAGTTGATCATAGGGTTTGCTAATAATACCAACCACAAGGATATCGACATTTTTGTCAATCCCGTTGACAGGTTTTGCTCCTAGAATAATTGCTAACTGTTGTGCCTGGAAACGACGAAAAGATCGCAAACGGCCGGTAAAGAGAATTCGTTTGCCCCTTAAATCTATCATGATGTGTACCTCTCACTAGGGGGAACGTTTGCTAGATCTTCTGCCTGATACTTTTCGATGCGATATAAGGTTACTGGTGCAATACCTAACATGCGAGCAATTTGTCGCTTGGTCAGAGTTTCATCTCCGTCTTTCTTCCTATTTAAAAGGCGACAGGCTTCTTTATAAATATAGCGTTTTTGACGATTAGGTGAATGAGGACCATATTCGCGAATTTTGCCCTTATATTTGCCCTGGCGTTTGGCAATTTCTATGCCTTGTTGTTGCCGTATCTTAATAGTTTCGCGCTCTTCTTGAGCAATATACTTATATAGTTCGACAATAATTGTCGTAATCAAGTTACGAAGGTTAGGATCTTCAATACTTGCAAAGCTAGGCAGATTTAGAACATTCAATTGAGCTCCACGATGGCGAATGGTTTCGATGATGTCAGTCAAATCATGAGAATTGCGACCAAGTCGATCAAGGCTCAATACCACTACTTCATCATCATCACGAATATAGTCTAACATTGCTTTTAGTTGAGGACGATCGGCATTTTTACCTGAAAGCTTCTCTTGAAAGATTTTATTAACACCGGCATCATGTAGCTGCTCAATTTGACGTGCAAGATTTTGATCACGCGTACTAACACGCGCATAACCGATTTTAGCCAATTCTAGGTCGCCTCCGGGTCACTTATATGTAACTAATAATACTCCCTTCTCACTTTAGTTACAATAGGGTACACCCTATTGTATTTTTGCATGGTGCTATCCCCCGCCTAAATCTCTGGTGCGGTGAAGTTAGTGGTCATAGCATCAACCAATTAGCCTAAAAAAATTTCCACTTCATCTACTGGTCCGTAAGACCGACAATGTGCTTTTACAGAAGCCTGATGAACAATCTGATCGCAACAGATTAGTGGATCAATGGCTAAAAGGTATTAAGTTCGATTAAAGAGAGAACGAGCAAGCATATACTATTGGTGTACAAAGTTCCTTTGCATCGGACGCAGAAAAATAAAGCAGAAACCGCCTATTGGTTCAAAGAGGCGGTTTTTTTGCTGGCTATTTGATTTAGAAGTTAAAAATGACCATTTCAATAAAAATTCACAAAAAGATTGTGCAAAATATGTTGACATGGTGTCACTTTCCGTATAAACTACGAATTATCAATTAGTGACACCGTGTCACCACAGGGGGCAATCATGGCATCTACTACTTTTCAACATCTCGATGCAGCTAAACAACAACGGGTCTTAGCAGCACTCATCACAGAATTTTCTCAATATCCGTTGGCACAGGCGCAGGTGGCGCGCATCGTGAAGCAGGCTGACATTGCCCGCGGTGCTTTTTATAAGTACTTCACGGATCTAGATGACGCCTATCGCTATGCTTTTGGACAGGTGATCGGGCGGTTGCATGCGGGTATCACGGGTCCGACCATGCGGCAAGATCCATATACGGCAACAGCTGATTTTCTGCATGAGGCTAGTGAGAGTCGTGACCGGGATTTCATCCGCTTGCATTTCACTAAAAATAGCGGGTTGGTAAATGTTGCCCGGCCACAAGTTCCCGCAGATGCAACCGACTGGGCTGTCGCGGCGTTATGCCACAGTGCGATTTCCGAGGTGCTGGCTGATCCGGCTGACGCGACCTTGATTTTGGCACATTTGAAGGCAGCACTTTCTCAGCTGCAAGTTAAGGAGTGAAACAATGTATCTTTCATTAAAAGAAATCTGGCATGAAAAATTACGCTATGGCTTGATCATCGGTATGATTTTGCTGGTGACTTACCTTGTATTTATTCTCAGTGCGTTGGCTAATGGGCTTGCTCAGCAGAATACGCAAGCAATCGAGTCTTGGGACACATCGAAGGTGGTGCTGGCAAAGGACTCGGACATCAATTTGAGCCAGTCGCTGCTGACGTCGGAGCAGACCAAAGCGATTAAGCTAGGCAAGTCGCAAGCCTATGTCGGTACAATCGGCGCGGTTGCGACTAGCAGCAAGCACTCGGAAATTCGTTCGACGATGGTCGGGCTTGATTGGAATCAGTACATCGGCAAGGACATGCAGCTGGTGAGCGGTCATCGCGTGCAAAGTGACAATCAAATTGTCGTGGACACACAATTTAAAAATGAAGGCTACAAGCTTGGCGACAAGGTGCGGCTAACCACAAACGGCCAGCAATATACCATCGTCGGTTTCACGGAAAATGCCAAAATGAGTGTCGCCCCGGTTGTTTACCGGATACTTTTACGGCTAGCGGCATTATTTCCAAGTCGGCTGATTTTAAAGTTAACAACAGCGATTTGAAAACCTATACAGCGGATACATTTATCCAGAAGCTGCCGGGTTATTCAGCCCAAAATAGCACGTTTGCGTTCATGATTGGTTTTCTATTTGTGATTTCGCTGATTGTCATCGCGGTCTTCCTGTACATTTTGACCATGCAGAAGATTCCTAACTACGCCGTTTTACGGGCACAAGGTGTACCGGCGCGGACCCTCGTTAAAACGACCATTGCGCAAGCACTCATGCTTGTGTCATTCGGTCTGATACTCGGTGGGGTGCTGACGGCAGTTACAGCGCGGTTCATGCCTCTGGGTGTGCCGATGATTTTCTCCGCCGGTTTAAGCATCGCAGTTGTTATTGGCATTTTGCTCACCGGCTTACTCGGTGCAATTGTCCCAGTCCGGACGATTCTTAAAGTTGATCCTGTCACAGCCATTGGAGGTTGATTGTATGTCAGCTATCGAATTACAATACATCATTAAAAACTTTAAAACGCCAACCAGCGATGTCGAAGTCCTCAAAGATGTTAGCTTCAGTGCCGAACCCGGCAGTCTTTCGCTGGTGCTTGGGCCGTCTGGTTCAGGAAAAAGTACGTTTTTGACCATTGCAGGTGGCATTCAAACCCCAACATCAGGGGTCGTGACAACCGCTGGACAGGAGCTTTATAAGTTATCCGGCAAGGCGCGTGATGCATTGCGGTTGGATAAGATCGGATTTGTTCTTCAGTCATACAACCTCGTCCCATATTTGACGGTTGGCGAGCAGTTCACTTTAGTCGACAAGATTAAGCCAAAAAAAACCTCAGTCATGAGGAACTTGATCAATTGCTGGATGATCTCGGTATTGGCGACCTAGTTAATCAATATCCGGCTTCCTTATCCGGCGGCCAAACACAACGGGTGGCAATTGCACGAGCCTTGTATCCCGATCCAGCCATCGTGTTGGCCGACGAACCAACCGCCGCATTGGATAGTCCGCGTGTGGCAGTTGTCGGACAGCTGCTAGCTGATCTGGCACATAAGCGTGATAAGGCAATTGTTGTTGTCACCCATGATGTTCGCTTAGAAAAGTTTGCGGATCGCACGTTTACTTTGTTGGATGGTCAGTTAAGCGAAGGTGACACTTCCAACGCAGCATAGTGAAAAACAACTGGTCGCTACAGTATGATTAACGCGGTAGATGCTTAAAGGGCCCTCTTGTGTCAGAATTCTGACACAAGAGGGCTCTTTTTGAAGCTTAATCGTTTATCTGGCTGATTGAAATGAAGACATCATTTGCCTAATGTCTTTTTAAAAGTAATTAGAATCGCGGTTCGCCTAAAGCGTGTTGCGCAGCCAAGTTCAGCAAGCTCCATTGACGATCAAAACCTGGCTGAAAGAAGAAGTCGGCTTCAGCCAAGTCTTCAAGGCTTAATTGTTGTTGAACGGCGAGTGCCAAGACGTTGCCTTGTGCAGTCACGTCGTAAGTGGACAATACTGCACCGCCTAACAGTCGATGAGTTTGCGGGTCAAAGACTAAGTTGACGCAAACTTGTGGATTGCCGTTAGCTTCTGGCACATAGTCTGGCAGCAGTGAATCGGTGTAGAAAGCGGTATGCACGTTAACGTCAGCCCGTTTAGCTGTGAAGGTGTTCAGCCCGCTAGCTGCAAAATGGTAGTCGAAAACGCTCAACGCACTGGAACCAACGACGCCCTTGAATGGCCGTGCTGGATTTTCTGCAAAAATGTTTTCGGCAAGGTAACGGGCTTCACGTCGCGCAACGGTTGCCAAGGCAATCGGCACCTTTTGTTGTGCTGGAATTGAGTAAACCAAAGTGGCATCACCGATAGCATAAACGTCTGGCAAATTGGTCCGCAGATAAGGATCGGTGTTGATGAAGCCGCGTTTATCAAGGTTAACGGTGCCCTTGAGCCATTCCGTTGCTGGCTTGATACCCGCTGCTTGAATCACGAGATCGGTTTTAACGTCACCGGCATCCGTTTTGACGGCGCTAACAGCTTCATCGCCTGTGAAGGCTTCGATCTTGACACCAAGCTTGAGCTCAACACCTTTATCAGTGAGTTCCTTGGCCAGAATGTCGGTCATTTCTGGATCCAGATAGGTACCCAGTGGGCGATCAATCATATCCAACAACGTTACTTGTTTACCAGCTTTACGACTGGCTTCAGCCGCTTCAATACCAATATAACCGGCACCGATGATGGTGACGTGCTTAACCGCCGGATCTTCTAACTTGGCCTTGATGTTGGTGGCCCAATCGTAGCCACGCATCAAGAAGACATTCTTCAAATCGTTGCCTGGCACTGGTAAGGAATTCGGGCGAACGCCTGAACTCAGAATTAATTTGTCATAAGGATAATCCTGCGTCGTGCCGTTCTTCGTGTCGCGAACGGTGACGGATTTCACATCAGCATTGATTGCCGTCACTTCATGGTTGTTTAACACATGTGCGCCGCGCTTGATCAAATCGTCTGGACGAAAATTCCGAACATCATTCACATCGGTTACTTGATTTTCTAAGAATAGTTCCATCCCGCAGGACATGAACGAAACAAAATCACCTGCTTCAAACATCGTAATGTCTGCATCTGGATAACGATGCAACAGTTCTAAGACGCTTTGGTGACCGCCGTGTGATGCCCCTACAACAATGATCTTTGACTTGTCCACAAAAATTCCTCCTAATTATGTAGTAACCGCGACTTTTCGTCATCGGCTCTATCTCTATATTAGAATAGTTCCAATATATAGTCAATGATAGACGACAATTAATTATTGAACAATTTATTTTTAGAGACGGCTAACTTTATGCAGGTGAGCTTTGGCCACGACGCTGCCTAACAGGGATCGTGGCAACTATCATGTTCAAAAAGGTGGCATCGCGCACGTTTTTTTGTAGAACATTTTTACCCAGTCAAAAGCAATCTCGTTGATGGTTCACAAAGACATGAAAAAAGCCGCTGCAGTAAGATTCAATATCTCAGTTGCAGCGACCATTCATTTGCTTATTGAAATCTCATGGCATCCTGACGGTTAGATAATCGCGAAGGAGAGCGTAAAATATCGTGTGTAAATGCATAAAAGATTTCTGAATTGTATAGAAATAGGGAATGCCTTCCCTTATG
>NZ_BAABMI010000070.1:0-20513 GCF_054785195.1 Secundilactobacillus muriivasis
ATGACGGCATTTCGACATTCGGGTTACTCAAACCCCTGACTGCCCATCATAAGATATTAACCAGTTATCACGCAGTGCTTAGACACCGTGGTAGCTGGTTTTTTTGTGTGATCATCTTGTTATCCATCCGCATAGCAAGTGTTGTTTGTTTTGCACGTTACACATGCGAAACTGGATCTAAAGACGACCACAATTAAAAACCGTAGTGGGGGCTATTACGCAACCACTACGGTTTTTCGTCTCTAAATTCCTAAACTCAAAAAATAATCCGCTGCCACTCTTCCTCCGTCATTTCCGCAATCGGCGTATTCGTCCGAATGGCCTTTTCAACATCCGCCTGCATCGCTTTAACCCCAGCTTCCAAAACGCCCGGCTCATTCGCATATCTCGGCTCCCACCAACCAATAATTCGATCTGGAAATGGCCTATTAAAATGCGCTTCGTATCGTTGCTTCAACTGGTTCACTTTATTATTAAGTTCTTCATTCACCATCAAAACAAATTCCCATCATCATGATGGCTCTCAAAATAACCATCCTCATACCCATTATCATAATCAGTTGAATCGATTCCGTGGCCAGGACGCTGATCTTTTTTTGCAAACCAAAAGAGGATCTTAACGAACAACCAGAATGAGCCCCCAAGTAAAACAACCGTTTCAACGCCTGCGACAGCAAACAGTCGAACACCCGGCCAGATAACGCTGGCAATCACTAAGATGACGATGGGAATTGACCACCGCTTCAATTGCATCTTCAACTTCGCTAATCTCACTCGGGTATTAGCTCGCCGTTTAATTCTTTTAACGTCCCTTGTTTTACCGTTCACGTTGCCGGAAAATGGCATGACAACGTCGTTATATCTGAAACTCGAATGCTTGCTCATCGACTAGTCCTCCCCTTTGGCTCTAGTGAATGTCATAATCACTCATTAACTATTATTATGTGGGGCTTTCACTGCTATTATACTGCTTTCAGCTGTTTAGTTACCAAAACAAGCTAGATTGTATTTAAAATCATCCAACAGACACAAAAACGGTGCCCTTAAGCGCCGTTTTTGTGATGTTTAAGCCTATCATTTTGTCCTAATTAGCCTTGTTTCTTGGTGCATTTAAAAGCATCAGAACATAGGGATAAATGTTAACGATTGGCACAAGCAGCAACCAGCCAAGCTTCCAATTGTAGCCTAAATATCTAAGCCGTCGCATGCAAGCTGATGTCAAGGCAACATCTATTAAGTCTAATGGTACTAAATAAGTCACTGACATCAGCGACAAAATCACATCAACAAGAACGATCCATAAGCTAAACCATAAAAACGCCCACCAAAAAACTGACTTCCGACTTTCAGCGACCTTATTTTTCCAGAAACCAATATTATTGGAAGCATACACAACGCTTCCCCAAAATCCCAGTTGTTGCTGAGGTTCTTCAACCGTCACCGGTTTCTCAACCTTCTTCGGTTGATACGCCACCGGCCGCGCCATCGCCGGTGAAATCGGTTCTGGCGCTTCCTTTGGTTCATCTTTAACGTCAATTACCTTGGTCCCGCAAGCTGGACAAAACAGCGCAACATCTTCCAGTTGCTGACCACAGTTCGTGCAAAATTTCATTCCGACATCCCCATATTAATATCCGCAATCCATCACGCCTCTTTAAATTTATTTACACTAATTACGTTCAAATGTTTGAGACCAAGTTTTAGTGGCCGTGCGATAGTACCACATAATCGTATTTCCAGATTTAGCATCCTCAGTATATTGTGTCCAAATCGCATTATTGGCTAATTCATGAGTAAATTGAACACTTGGGTCAGTCGGGGCCATATTACCAGCGCCCGCATTATCCGGCGTATTTCCTAATTGATAAAATGGCGTATCAACTGGCACAATCGTCACATCTGTACCTCGGACAAATCCTTTTTCACCATCGTATTCAACCGGTACATTGCCGAACAACATCGTATTTGAATAGAACCAAAAAATTGGGTAATCAGGATTATCAGCATTAACTTCACCCTTGGCGTAGACTTTGATCGTCTTGATCACTTTTCCATTTTCGTTGAGTTTCTTGGGATACCCCTTACCCTGTGCGTCTGGATATAAATAAAGTGAGCTTCCTGGAGATGAAATATAGTATTCCGTTGCAGTTCCACTAAACGGATCTTTATCCGTTACTGTAGTACTATCACCACTATTATCAGGTTCAGTCGCATCACTATCTCCGGATTTATTAGTATCAGTAGCATTGGTATTCCCAGCACCAACCGACCCCTTCACCGCACTCAACTGCCCCTGCAAACTATCAATCTGCGCCTGCAACTTCGTCACATCCGCCGAACTCGTCACAGGTGCCGCTGGCGTACTAGCTGCTAGCTGACTTTGTAGCGCCGACAAGCGCTGCGACAATTCAGCAATCTGCTGTTCCAGCGCTGAGATTTTCGCGTCACTTGCCGTTTTAGGCGTCACCTTGTTCAAATACCCGTGCCACAACCACCCTGAAGCTTTTGCACTTTTAACGTAGTAATAAATAGCCTTATTCCCATTAGTTTTTCGAACAACCGCTTCCTTTGAAACTGAGAATTTAGTGTTCGAATAGTTTTTAACGTTATGAACCTTCTTCGTTAACTTAGCGGTGCTATACAGATATCCATTGGCGCCCTTCACCGCTTTATAGTTAGCCGTTTGAATCGTTTTAACCTGTAGCACTTTCGCTGTCGCTTTAGCACTCGCCGACGTCCCCTGAACGCCAGTCAGCACGCCGCTAAATACACCAGCTGAAACCATCGCAATTGCAAGTTGCTTCGTTAATTTCATGGTATGATATCCCCTAACTATTAAGTTGATCCTCATCTACAATCAAAATTACCTTTATATCTAGCTAACCACTGTTACCCTTTGATAAAGTATCAGCTCCGCTTTCAACCGATGCCGCAGTTGCTTGTTCATCGTCACTCATCATTTCAATCTGACTTTCAGCATCAAGTCCGGTTCTTGCCGCCTTCACCAACCCATCACCAGTTACCATCAACGTCACACTACCGATCCCGTTAGCTACCGAATTAAAACTAATCACACTTAAATTGGCTGCCCCATCTAGGTCGTTAACGTCGAGCACTTCTCTAAGTTTATTGAACAAGGCTTCCATGGACGCCTCATAGTCGGCGTTCAGTTGGCTAGTAACCGTCACGCAACCAGAAACCGGCCCGACTGTCTGATATGTCACTGGAACGGCACCAAATAAAAGCGGTTTACTGGCTGCATCCGCTTTAAAATAAAGCCCATTCTCAACGTGTAGCTTCACCGGTTCGTTTTCAAGGCTTTGACCGCATTTGATACAAAACTTCGCATCGCCCTTACTCTGAGAGCCGCAAACTGGGCAAATTTTATACGCTACTTTTTCCACTCGTCTGATGCCTCACTTAGTTATCTTCCGCCCAGTTATAACCAATTTTGGTCCCGCGGCTATCCCAGAACACCTTCGTGCTATCCCACGGGTTTTCGATGTACGTATAGTACGCTTCCTTATATTTAGAGCCCATTTTACCTTCAACCCCGTCAATAAAGCGCTGATACTCGGTCGTCACATCGTCAATTTCAGATTGGTTGTCACCGTCCTCAACGTATTCAGTGAAACTGGATCGAATCGCTGACCCAGATAACGTTTTAATCGTGAACGTGTTCTCCGATTTAGAGTAGTAGACCTGAACCTCATCATCACCGAATTCCTTATTGGCAATCGTCTGGCCGATATCAGCCGTTGCCTGTGCTGACCGGTGATTCAAATAGAAACTGTGCCCACCGACAATGAGCACAATGCCAACAATAATCACACCAATAATGGCACCGATCCAACCATTGCCACTGCTTTTATGTTTTTCGGTAACGGTGCTCGCCGGTGATTCTGGTGTCGTTGTTGCCTTAACCGTTGAATCCACCGGTTCCGCATCCGCAAATGATGCGCCACACTTTGCACAAAACTTAGCCGTATCATGATTTTCAGCACCACACGCTGGACAGTATTTCATCGCCATCTCCTCCTACCGTCACGGTTTGACTAATACTCGTTTTGCCGTATTTGGCATAACCCTTAGCTTCACTACCACCCGGCCCCCTAAATTTATTAAGTTTATTGTTTATAGTATAAGAATACTAGTATCATAGGACAATTTTACCGCAATCGGTATAATTTTACTACATATCAATCAAAGTTATCCCTGTCGAAATGCCTTCAAAAATAAGAAAGTGGCAGTGGAGGTGTCGCATCCATGAATAGTAGTGATATTTCAGCCAAAATTCGCCATCTCAGACGCGTAAGAGGTTATAGCCAATTCAAGTTAGCCGAATTAGCGGATGTTTCGGAGTCCCTGATCTCAAAAGTCGAACAGGGCAAGGTCCCGAACCTCAGCATTCCCATGCTAGCTAAAATCGTTAACGGGCTTGGCCTACCACTGAGTGACTTCTTTGCGGATGATGATGTGCTGAACCATTCAATCGTAACTGAAAAACTGCAGCAGTTGCCTGCCGAGAAGCGGGATGAAGCGTTACGGTTGGTACTGCAGATGCTGGATTTGATGAAGTGATTTTTAATTTAACGCGTCTATAAAAGGCACCATTCAAAAATTGAATGGTGCCTTTTATAGACGTGCTAAAGAAATTCGTCAAACCGCATTATCGTTAAGTTCAATCCATAATCGGCACCTCTATTTCACGAAATAGCCGTTTTCGCAAAATTCAATGCGAGAATATCACTTCTATTTACCGAAAATCGCTTTTTCAGCAAATTCAACTCGCTAAGCCGCTTTCTAATTCACGAAAATCGGCTTTTCGGCAAATTCAATCTCGAATTTCTCAACTTAAATTCTCAAAATACCATTTTCTCAATTTTCACGCCAATCAAAAAAGAGGCTGGGAAAAAGTCCATATTGGTAAGCATCAAACTAATTTCTTAACTTAAAGTGAGTTAAAAATTTCACTTTATCTCAAGACTGTTATCTAGTCTAAACGCCAATAGGCTTCCAAGCTTCGCTGGGTCGTGCGCCAAAACTCAAGTCCCGGCCATATAAGAAAGCCGGCCCGTAGATTCCAAAATCAGGAATCCACGGCCCGGTTTTCTTATATTCTGGAACCTAAACGAGTTTTTGCCCACTCTCTCTCTTCCAATTCAATTAATCAAACCGCCGCCCCAAAATATCCAGGCTTCGGTGTTGACCATCCATCAGCGCAACGTCTGGCAAGTGGCCCCATTCTTCAAAACCGTTCTTCTTGAACAGGCCCTGACTGGGAATGTTGTGGTGGAAGATAAAGGCGACTAAGGCATCGATCCCTAGACCATCAAGCTGTGAGAACACAAAGTTTAACGCGTGTTGACCCAGCCCTTGATGCCGGTAGTTTTCGTCAATATAGATGCTGATTTCCGTCGTCTTGTGGTAGGCGGGACGGCCGTAGAACGACTCTAAGCTTACCCAACCGGCGATTTTGTCGCCATCCTTCATCAACCAGATTGGCCGTGAGTTCGGGTCAAATTGATCAAACCAAGCTTGTCGCGAGTCGACTGAGACGGGATCTAAGTCCGCTGTAGCGAGTCGACTGGGGATAATTTGGTTATAAATGGCAACGATTGTGGGCAAATCAGCCCGGGTAGCATATTCATAAGTAACGTCCATGTTAGAAAACCTGACTTTCAACTTAATTTTTTTCATCATACGCCCTTTTGGAAGAAAATACCACGTGCCATTGCGGTGTTAGCAACTACGTTTAATCCCTTTTGAGTTCTGTTTCTACTATATTAGTGGCTGCTTTAATTAAAAAAATGCGTTGACCAGCATTAAGCTAGTCAGCGCATTTTTAGATGCCATAAAAATTTCAATTGCGCTTAATCAGCCGCAACTGTTTCATTCATCGTTTCTTCAATCGCTTTCCCTAATCGTTGAATACCAACCTTGATCTGGTCTTCGGCCATGTTAGAGTAGTTCAACCGGAACGTCCCTGGAATCACTTTATCCGCGTAGAACGGTTCGCCAGGAACGAAGGCCACGTTATTGGCGATGCAGGTATCAAAGAGGTCCTGTGTGTTGATGTTGCCTGGGACTTCCACCCAGATGAACAACCCACCTTCAGGGTGACTGTAATGCACGTTTTCCGGGAAGTATTCTTGAATAGCGTCCATCATGATGCCTTCACGCTTCCGGTAGACCTGCTTGATCTTAGCGATGTGGTCATCAATGTTGTAGGTCGCCATGTATTTGGCAATAATGTGTTGGGTTAAGTTATCGGAGTGGACGTCGACGGTTTGTTTCATCAGCGTGAACTTCTTGATCAGCTTCTTTTCGGCAACGACCCAGCCGATTCGAAGGCCTGGTGCTAGAATCTTCGAGAAGGTGCTCATGTAGATGACCCGTTCCTCGTGTTCAAAGGTCTTCACTGGTGCCACGTCTTCGCCCGCAAAGCGGATGGCGCCGTATGGGTCGTCTTCCAAAATCATCACGTTGTACTTGTCGGCGATGTCGATCATCTTTTGACGGCGGTCAGCTGGCATCGTGCGGCCAGTTGGGTTTTGGAAACTTGGAATCGTGTAGATGAACTTGGTGTTTGGGTTGGCTTGAACCGCCGCTTCCAACGCGTCCATCTTCATGCCATCGTCGTCCATTTCAACGCCAACTAAGTGCGCGCCGTAGCTGCGAAAGACGTCCAACGCACAGAGGTAAGTCGGTTGTTCAACGATCACCGTGTCACCGGGGTTAATGAAGCATTTAGCCGTCAAATCAATTGACTGTTGGGACCCGGTGGTAATAATGATGTTGTCGGTATCACAAGTGATGCCCTGCTTGTTCATTCGCTTGGCGATTTGGTCGCGCAACTCAGGATCACCATTAGCGATGCTGTACTGAAGCGCTTGGCGGCCAGATTCGTCATAAACGGCATCGGTCACTTGTTTGAGTTCCTCAACTGGGAATAATTCTGGTGCAGGGAGGCCGCCCGCAAACGAAATAATGTTGGGATCGCCGGCGACCTTCAGAATGTTGCCGACGGGATCTTCGTCACTGACTGGTACGTTTCTCGAAAATTGATAGTCCATACTTAGGCCTCCGCTTCCGCTGTTTGATCAGCCACGTTACCTTGTGGTTGGTGGTACTTACGCATCATTTCTGCCATGTGGACTTCGTGAACGACAAATTCATGGGTCCGGCAAACGTAGTCGTGTTCGCGACCAATTTTAGCAATGTAACCGTTGATGTAATCGACTTCGGTTGGACGACCCTTTGAGAAGTCTTGGTACATTGATGGGTAGTGGTACTTGTAAGCTTGGCTGACGGTGATGACGGAATCAGTCTCTTCTTGCCGGGTTTCAATCAAGTGAATGCCGGCACGTTCGCAAGCGTCAAAGGCTTCGTTGAAGAGTTGTTCGGACATTGCCCGGACACCATCGTATTCGATGAATTGTCCCATTTGCATTTCAAACATCGTGCACAACGTGTTGGTCACCGCGTTGAAGACGACCTTTGACATGCACATGCCTTGCCATTCGTCTGAGAAGACGGGGCCCAACTTAGCAGCGGTGAAGTCGTCGAAGATACCTTGAACCGTAGCGTCTGGCTTTTCGTTGTTGTACCGGGCCATGTGCATCACTTCGGTGCCTTCAGCACCCATGAAGTCAACATTGGCAGGACCATCCATCCGGGTAGCAATCATGGCTGAACCACAGACGATGTGGTCTTTAGGAAAGACCTTTTCAAGTTTTTCGAAGTGCCCCATGCCGTTCATTGCTGAGAAACAGTACTGGTCGTCGTGGAAGATCCCGGCCTTGGTATCCCGTTCGATTTCATCAGCCAATTGCATTTGCTTCTTGAAGACGATCCAAACGTCTGGATGGCCCGCATATTCTTCTGGGTAGTAGATGTTAATTGGAATGATGCGACGGTTTTCATGGTCTCGAGCGACCGAAACGCCACCCTGTTCCCGAATCTTTTCAACGTTTGGTTCCCAAGTATCGATAAAGTCGACGTCCACGCCGGCGTTTTCCTGCAACATAACCCCGTAACGCATACCCATTGCACCTGCACCAATAATTCCGTATTTCATTAAAATCCACTCCTTTTAGATTAATTCAGTTAAAGTCAGCTATGTAATTACGACGACGAAAAACGCCCTTTGGTCAAAGACCAAAGGGCGTTTAGTAACGCGGTACCACCTTAATTCAAATTGCCACTACAGCAATTCCTCAGCACGTACAGCAAGTGAACTTGCGATACGCTGCACAGTAAGGGGTGCCACCCGTTTGCCTCGTAAAGCAAACCCGTCGAACCGAGTCTTTCACTCGATAGTCCTAATGCCGTCTCACCAAACCGGCACTCGCTTCATAGGGCTATCCAGTTAATCCACTGGGTCAAATCCTTGTCGTCGTATTTAAGATTGACTGTAGTTTAGTCCCCTGAATGAGAATCTGTCAACTTTTTTTAATTTATTTGTTCAAAATTGGGCAACGAAATTCAAACGTAATCCCCGATATAATAACATTTACAGTTTACTAAAAAACTTTTAATTTTGATTCAAATTCAGCTCTCATTTGACATTAATGCGCGTTTTTTTAATAATGGACATATCCATTAATTAATCAAAGGAAGTTTTGCCAAATGTCAGAACAGTATCAACTAAGCAAATATCTAGCGGCCACCTACCGCCTCTCGAAGAACGACTTCAATCAGCAACTTGCTGGCTTGGACGTTCGGGCGACCGAAAGCGACCTACTCCTCTTCATTCTGGATCATCCTGAACGCTCTCAACGTGAAATCGCGTTAGAAATGGTGATCGACCCAAGTTTACTGGCGCGCGACCTCCGCGATTTAGCGCAGCGTCAATTGGTCACTCGAGTTAGCGATGTTAAGGATAAACGCATCAAACGCATTACGTTAACGGCCACTGGTGTTACCCTAGCTAGACAACTCCAAACCGTGATGGATACGTGGTGGACTAACTTCTTTAATACCCACCCAGAAGTCGATCAGACGAGCTTCACGACTCAGCTAAAACGCGTCTACCAAGCACTAACGTCGTTCCCGTCATCAAAGGAGTTCTAGTTCATGTTAAAACGGTTTTGTTTATTGTTACTCGGGATTATTTTAATGGCTGCCGGGGTCGCGTTATCCCGGGTTGCGGCGTTGGGCACGTCGCCAATTTCTAGTATTCCGAACGTCACCAGTCTTGTCAGCCATCTGACGTTAGGCCAGACGACGATTATTTTTATGATTGTCTTGATTCTATTGGAAAAACTGATTTTGAAACGTCGCTTCACTTGGCGCAATATCGTGCAGTTGATTCCCAGTCTTTTCTTCGGCGTTTTCATTGATGGGTTCGTTCGCCTCTATCAAGGGTTGCCACTGACAACCTACTGGGCTCAGCTCATTGCAACGTTGATCAGTATTGTGATCCTTGCGCTTGGCGTTTACTTTGAAGTTAACTCCCAAGCCATCATGATGCCGGGGGAAGGCCTCACAACCGCCATCAGTTTAGTTACTGAACGGCCTTTTTCACAGGTGAAAATTCGGCAAGATCTCACCATGATGGTCATTGCGGCCGTGATTGCGCTGGTCTTCCGTCATTCACTATCCGGTATTCGGGAAGGGACGCTGTTATCCGCAGCGTTAACGGGGCGAATCGTAGAAGTTTATACAATTCATTTTCGGCGGTTAACGGCTTGGATGAAAGCCTAGCTTTCGATTCGAAATTGGTTAAGGTTGCGCCTAAGCGCAACTTTAACCAATTTTTTTGACTTTTTCTCGACAAATATACATCAACTGCATATAATGGACAAAAGCCACTAAAAAGGAGGCCTTCACATGTTAACCACAGCACAACTCGCTGGTATGCGCCGCTTTGACCGCAACTACACCTATCGCTTAGGCTTATTAGCCAAGCACGTTTTCGACACTAACTTATCCTGGCCGGAAGCGCGGGTACTGATGTTAATTGCCGAAACGGCGCCAACGTCACCCAAAACAGTGGCGGCCGGCTTAGCCCTTGATCGTAGCTATACCAGTCGATTGATCAACCGACTAATGGCCCAATCGTTGTTAACGAAAACGCCATCGCCCGAAGATTCTCGAGCGGTAATTTTAGAATTAACAGCCGCTGGCAAGCAGCTCAACGACACCTTGAACCAATTGTCAGATCAACAACTGCGTCAATTACTTGACCCACTCTCACCAGAGGAGCAACAGCAAGTCTTTGACGCCATCGAGACGCTCAACCGCCTCCTACTACCCTAATCTAGAAAGAACGTGACCCTATGTGGACAACTAAACCATTTTCAGAACTAACTGCAACCGAACTCTTCAATTTTCTCAAATTACGCGTCGCCACCTTCGTTGTGGCGCAAAAGCGAATCTATCAAGAAGTCGATAATAACGACGCCATTGCCGTTCACGTTTTCGATACTGAAAACGACGAGGTGATCGCCTACGCGCGGGTATTTAAACACGGTGAAACCGTGACGTTTGGCCGGGTTGTGACGGCGGAATCGCATCGCGGAACCGGTCTGGGTAACACGCTGATGGACCAGATCATGGCCGCCATCGACACATATTTTAAGGGGCTACCCATCGAAATCGAAGCTCAGGTTCAAGTCCGGGGTTACTACGAAAAATTCGGCTTTACCGCCGTCGGTGACCCGTTCATCTTCGAGTCCACCCCCCACATTAAAATGGTCCACGACGCCCTTTAGGAGGCTATGATGACAAAATACGAATGGCGCAAAGCTGAAAAAGACCTGTACCTGCCTAAACAACTCGGCATAGTCGATGTGCCAACTAGCAACTACCTCACCCTCGAAGGCACAGGCAACCCAAATGATGCAATTTTCAGCGACCAGGTCCAATCACTCTATCCAGTTGCGTACGCGTTACGAATGGGCTACAAAAAGGGCCTTTACGGCGATCCATTTGAATATACGGTCTATCCGTTAGAAGGCGTCTGGACGACCGCAGATGGCTCCCGTGGTGCCCAATTAAACAAGGACGCTTTGGTGTATAAAATTATGATTCGCCAACCCGACCAAGTTACGGCTGACCAGGTGACTGACGCGATTGCAGCTACCCGTGAAAAGAAGAACGTGCCGTTTCTGGATCAAGTCCACTTCGAAACCTACACCGAAGGCCCATCGCTTCAAATGATCCACGTTGGCCCGTTTGATACGGAGGGTGAAACCTTTGCGAAGATGCAGGCTTATCTGGCTGAGCACGGTCTAACCAAAACAACCACGATGGGCGCTTATCAACACCGAGAAGTCTACCTATCTGATTTTAGACGAGTAGCACCTGAGAAGCGCAAAACCCTGTTACGGTACCGGTTAGCGCCATCCGCCAACTAGCCGTTTAGACTTTCTTAATGACCTTAACAGATTATTTACCGCATCTTTACCTTCTCGAAAGCATTTCTTCACACTTTCAACACAATTCCAGGTTATGATAACGTCATAGTCAATTAGGACTCCTAATTGGCTACCCCTAAACCTGATAACGATGATGTTTCCTCCCCCTAAATGGAACATCGATTAAATAAGCAACGTTATCCTCCCCTCGATCCCTCACCGTTCCCTAAGCGGTGGGGGATTTTTTTAGAATAGAGAGCGGAGCAAAACGTTTTGAGACTGGAGTATAGGGGCGTCCAAGTAATACTGACTGTTTTTTGGTCAGTATTACTTGGACGCCCCTATATGCAAGTCTCAGTTTTGCGGCGCTCATTTCGGCGCAGGCTAATCAGTGCAGTATTGTCAATCGACTTCACAATACTGATGATTACTGCCAACTACAGCCAAATTAGCGCCGAAAATACGTAATAGTAGTGCTCGTCGCCAGTACCACTTTGAAACAGATAAAGTACTCCGGTTTTTGGGGTTTGTGTTGGAAGGGCCTTATGTGCAAGTCTTTGCTTTGCGGCGCTCATTTCAGCGCAGGCTAATCAGTGCAGTGACGTCTATCAACTTCACAATACTGATAATTACTGCCAACTACAGCCAAATTAGCGCCGAAAATACGTAATAGTAGTGCTCGTCGCCAGCACCACCTTGAAACAGATAAAACACCCTGAGTTTAAACCTGTGTCAGTAACAACTTATGCACAGGTCTCCGCTTACAAATTTTCTTTTGGTATAGAAACTGAAAAACCACAATAAACATCACTAAAACCTACCCTAAACCCGATACCTAAATTCTCACAACCATCCCTCGCTTGACTTTTCCCCGCCAACCTGTAATACTACTAAACGGTGCCAAACCATGGCGAGATTCCAAAGATCGGCGCATTCGTGCGTTCCGAAGGTCAGCGGGCTTGCCAACGAGTCGCTTATCCCTTGTGGATGGGCGGCTTTTTTGTTGTGGCATTGAAAAAGCGGCATGGGGACTTGGTGGATAAGTCTGCATGCCGCTTGGTTTTTAGTGGTGTTTTTGTTGATAAGTGGATATTGTTTGATGCGCCTGCAACGACCTATCTATTTCAGAGCAGTGCTGGCGACGCTCATTACTACTACCTATTTTCGGCGCCAATTAGATTTTAGTTAGCAATTACCGTCATCATTGTGAAGCTTGCTGACGCTACCACCTTCATTAGCCTGCGCCGAAATGAGCTTCACAAAGCAGAGACTTGCACGTAAGGCCTCCTCACCACAAATCCCAAAACCCGAGTATCTTGCCTATTTCAGAGTAGTACTGGCGACGCTCATTACTATTACTTATTTTCGGCGCCACTTGAACTTCCTTGTTGGCAATTATCGTCATCATTGTGAAGCTTGCTGACGCTACCATCTTCATTAGCCTGCGCCGAAACGAGCTCCGCAAAGCAAAGACTTGCACATAAGGCCTCCTCACCACAAATCCCAAAACCCGGGATTTCTGGCGAGGAGGCCTTATGCTCCAGTCTTTAACCGCTTTGCTCCGCTCTCTACTCCTGCGTATACGCCACCGAAGAAAACTTATTAAACGACTTCACAAACAACAGTTTCACAGTCCCACGTGGACCCGACCGGTTTTTTTCGATAATGACTTCGACTTCACCCACATCTTGGATGCCCTCGTCATTGCCACCACCGTTATTATCGTTGTCGTCATCATCGCCGTCTTCTCGCTCGTAATAGTCATCACGATACAGGAAGGAGACGATGTCGGCATCTTGTTCAATTGACCCTGATTCACGAATATCGGACAGCACTGGTCGCTTATCTTGACGTTGTTCCACGCCACGAGACAGTTGTGACAGTGCGATTACCGGCACATGCAGTTCCTTCGCAAGCTTCTTGAGTTGCCGCGAAATGGCTGAGACTTCTTGTTGCCGGTTTTCGGCGCCGCTACTTTCGATCAGTTGCAAGTAATCCACTAGGACTAACCCAAGATTACCGTTTTGTTCCTTATCCAACCGGCGACATTTTGCCCGAATCTCGGACATCTTGATGCCGGCCGTATCGTCAATGAAAATCTTCGCTTTGGATAAACTCCCCATGGCAACGATTAAACTTTGCCACTCGTTTTCTTCCAACTGACCCGTCCGCAAATGGTTGGCGTTGATACTGCCTTCCGCACACAACATCCGGCTGACCAACGACTCGGCACTCATTTCCAAACTGAAGATGGCAACGGCCTTATCCGTTTTCGTCCCCACGTTTTGCGCAATGTTCAACGCAAAGGCGGTTTTCCCAACGGCTGGCCGGGCAGCCAAGATCATGAGTTCATCATCGTGGAGTCCGGTCGTCATCTTATCCAAATCCGGATAGCCCGTCGATAACCCGGTAATTGTGTCACCCTGTTGTGACAGCCGATCAATTTCTTCAAACGTGTTGTTCAACACATCCTTGATCATCTTAAACCCGGATTGATTCCGCGCTTCGGTGACGTTCATGATGGCCTGTTCAGCACTATCCAATAACTCCGAAACGGGCGCATCTTCGGTATAGCCTTCCGTGACGATCTTCGTTGCCGTTTGAATCAACCGCCGTAACGTCGCCTTATCACTCACGATTTTGGCGTAGTAGCCTACATTGGCTGCCGTTGGAACGGAGGTGGCTAATTCACCAATGTATGGCATGCCGCCAACATCGTCCAGCTGATTTTGCCGAGTTAACTCATCGGTAACGGTCACCACATCAATGGCTTCGTCCCGGTCATTTAAGTCGACCATCACTTGGAAAATCAATTGGTTAGCGCGTCGATAGAAATCCTCAGCCTGAAGCTGTTCCATTGCATCGACTAACGCGTCACCACTAAGAAAGATCGCGCCTAACACCGCTTTTTCGGCGTCGATATTTTGGGGTGGCGTTTGATCCCTTAACCCTTCACTCATACATACTCTCCTAGCTCTTAACCGCAGACAGGGCCGCGACAAGCTTACTTGCCATCGACCCTGTCATTAACGCCATTTCAACTACTACCGATTGATATCGATAGCTCTCGTGGTTACTTTTCGACCACGTGGACCCGAATCTTTGCGGTCACGTCCTGGTGTAATTTCACTGGGACGTTGATGAAGCCCATCATCTTGATGGGTTCCCGTAGTTCGATTTTTCGCTTGTCCAATTTAATACCATACTGCTTTTCTAAGGCTTGGGCAATTTGTTTGCTTGGGATCGAACCAAATAAGCGACCGTCAGTGCCGGCCTTGGCAGTCAGTTCAACGACTGTCTTGCCGTTTTCCAAGGTCTTCTTAACGACTTCAGCCTCTTCCTTAAGCTCTTCTTCACGCTTAGCTTCGGCCTTTTGTTGGCCCTTTAATTGGCTCATGGCTTGGCTCGTTGCGGCCTTCGCCTTCCCCTGCTTAATTAAAAAGTTTTGGGCGTACCCGTCAGGCACATTCTTAATTTCGCCGCGCTTGCCTTTACCGCGAACGTCTTGTAAAAAGATTACTTTCACAGTAAGTCCTCCTTTAATCAAATGTGGCGGTAACCGTCGACATTTTTATCATGATCTCATGCGCTAAATCACCGACATCACCATCGATTTTTCAAACACACGCTCGTAAAATAACTCTACCATAATTGGGCCAATTATTCACCCTCAGATGTGATCGTTTCAGACTCGGTATTAGTCAAAATACCGACCAGTTGGGCCTTCACATCAGCTACCGTACTGTCAGCAATTTGGGTCGCCCCACTAGACAAGTGACCGCCGCCACCCATCTGTTCCATAATGACTTGAACGTTAACTTCGCCCATGCTCCGAGCCGACACACCAATGCGTCCGTCTTCGCGGTGGGTGATGACAAATGACGCGTCAACGCCGGACATATTCAACAAATCATCCGCCGCTTGAGCCGCCGTGACCGGATCATAAATTTCATCCGGTTCACCAGCGACAACCGCCATATCCGGTGTCACAAATTCAACCAGTTCAATCAAGTGATTGCGTTGCAGATAACTGTCCACGTTTTCCTTCATAAACAGCTGCATTTGAACCGAATCGGCGCCGGCTGACCGTAAGTAACTAGCGGCGTCGAAGGTCCGAGAACCCGTCCGCAATGAGAAGGATTTGGTATCAATAAAGATCCCCGTCAACATAGCAGTTGCTTCGATTTTGTTGATTGGTTCGCTCTCTTGAGATTGATACTCAAACATTTCCGTAATCAACTCACAAGTTGAGCTGGCGTAAGGTTCAATGTAAACCAACATTGGGTTTTCAGGGAACTCCTCGCCCCGCCGGTGATGGTCGATGATCATCACCCGGTTTTCAAGGCGTTGATAGAGTTCTGGTGAAATCGACAATGACGGCTTCGAATGATCCGCCATGACCAGCAGACTTTGTTTGGTCATCTTGCTGAGCGCTTCTTCAGGTGTGATGATCGATTCAAAAATCTCTGGGTAGTCCCTTAATGACACCAACAACCGTTGCACATCCGAGTGAACCGTTTCTTGGTCCAGCACAATGTAGCACGGTTTTTGGTTCATCTGCGCGATCCGCCGAATCCCAAGGCAAGCCCCAATCGCATCCATATCCGGCTGCTGATGTCCCTGAACGAAGACCATATCAGCCTGCGACATCAGTTCCTGCAGGGCTTGGGAAATCATCCGTGCCCGAACCCGCGTCCGCTTCTCCATTGGGTTGGTCTTGCCACCATAGAAGCGGGCTTCGGCATCCTGAGCCCGAACGACAACTTGGTCGCCACCTCGGCCTAACGCCAAATCAAGGTTGCTCTGCGCCTGATCCGCTAACCGGGTTAAATCAGAGCCACCGTAAGCGATCCCGATACTTAACGTCAACGGGAAGTTTTGCTTGGAGGTGCTCTCCCGAATCGTGTCTAAAATACTAAACTTGTCCGCTTCAACGGCCCGCATGGCCTTCGCATACATGAACACCAAGAAGTGGTCGTCATCCAGCCGTTTGAGGTACATCCCGAAACGTTGCGCCCAAGCCGACAGTTCGTTGGTCACGTAGTTTCTTAAATTCGAAATATCCTGATCCGTCATCGACTGGGTGATTTCGTCGTAGTTATCCAAGAAGACTTGCCCAATTGCAACGCGTTCATTTTCATAACGCTGTTCGATCTGAGTAAAGTGCGTCACTTCCATCAGGTAGACCGCTCGGAAATCCCGTTGCACTAAAAATGAAAATTGGCGGTCATTCCAAGTCACCGTCTGTGGGCCGTCATCGTCAACGTGGTCCATAATGAGCTTTTCCAACTCCGGATCAACGTCACTTAACCGGCGACTTAACACTGCTTGGTCCCCAAAATATTGCTGTAGGTACGGATTGACCCATTCAATGGCATCGTTATCGCCAAAAATCAGCACCCCAACGGGCATATCGATCAGTGCCTCTTGTTCACCCCGGTTGATCCGGAAAGACAGGTCAGCAATGTAGCGGTTCATGTCGCCGCTAATTTCGTTCATCGTGTTGAACGCGAAGATCAAACTCGTGATCACCGCCGCTAACGCTGCAATCCCTAAGATCCAGGAAAACAAAAAGGCCAGCACGATGCCAATCACGGACAGCACCATGATAAACACGGCGAGCCCCCGCAGACGCTTATTTCTTAAAAATTCAGGTAAATTATCCCGTGAAAAAAAGCCGTTCATTCCCGTGCGCTCCTAATTTAGTGGTTGCTTTGTAATGGGTATATTTTATCACAAATGACGTTGGAGGGTGGGCCAAAACCATACAACTAAATGGGCGTGTTCGAAAAAAACACTTACGAAGCCGCAAATTTTCTGGTAATGTAACCAACTGTTTACATCAATTATTTTCAGAAAGCTGGTCAATTTGCCTTATGGAACAAGAAGCAACTTTTAATGCCAGCAAGCCACGGGTGGTTGTTAAACACCCCGCACTCGCGATGGCAAGTATGTTAATCGGCGCCTTTGTCGGTATGTTTTCAGAAACATCCCTCAATATCGCCTTACCGAAACTGATGGTAAGCCTAGGCGTCACTACAGCCACAGTTCAGTGGTTGGTTACTGGCTACATGCTGATCATTGGGGTTATTTTACCCCTCAACAGTTTGATTACGAAGTGGTTTACCACACGTCAAGTTGTGATCTTTGGACTCCTCGATTTTCTCGTTGGGGCCATCATCGCCGCTTTAGCCCCGAGTTTCCCGATCCTATTAGTTGGTCGGATGATTCAAGGAATTGCGACTGGGTTGATCCTTCCGCTGATGTTTGCGGTCGCCATGCAGGTTTTCGCACCCGCTAAGTTAGGGACCGCGATGGGGGTCTGCGCCCTCGTCATCATGTTTGCGCCCGCCATTGGCCCGACGTTAACTGGTCTAATTCTCGCCAAACTCTCTTGGCACTGGATCTTTTGGGCTTTCGTACCGTTCTTAGCGATCGCCCTTTTCTTCGCCCTCACGTCATTGGAAAATGTCGGCGAATTAACGCGGCCTAAAGTCGATGTCTTATCAATTCTCAGTAGTGTCATCGGCTTCGCAAGCGTCGTCACTGCCGTTAGTTTCGCCAGTTCTCGCGGTTGGGGCTCACCACTCGTGTTAGGCCTCTTGGTCTTCGGGATCGTGGTCTTAGTCTTCTACGCTTACCGTCAACTGCACATCGCCGAACCAATTTTGAACCTGAAGATTTTTGCAAAACCCGCCTTTCGGGCTGGCGCACTTATGGTGATGCTTGATTTCGGGATCATCCTTTCAGCAATGTACATTTTACCAATGTACATGCAAAAAGGACTGTTGTTGCCAGTCGCAATGACCGGGATCATCATGCTACCCGGTGGGATCGTTAACGCATTGGTTTCTGCCGTTTCCGGTCGGTTATTTGATAACTTCGGCGCCAAATGGCTCACCCGAATCGGCTTTATCATTGCCGTGATTGGTGGCGTGATGTTACTCACCACGGGGACCCACACCGCAGTCGCATTCGTTATCGCCGCCCACATCATTTTGATGATTGGCTGTCCACTCGCGATGTCGCCCGCTCAAACCCACGCTTTAAGCGCCTTAACTGGCCCAACTTCTGGTGATGGGAGCACCATCATGAACACCCTTCAGCAAATCATTGGGGCCATTGCAACGGCTTTGGCAACCAGTTTGTTGAGTATGGGCCAAGCGGCTAGTCATCTCAACGCCCAAGGCGCTTTCACAGCCGGTGTTCACGTTGCCGTTTACCTGCCCGTTGTCTTGGCAGTGATCGCGTTAGTTATTGCTTTCACAACCCGGTCATTTCGGAAAACGGAAAATTAATCATCGTCACGGCAATTCAAACCCATTATCATTTTTAAATAAATAATCTGACCTAATAGTTAAAACTAATACCCATTCATAAAATGAGTACAAAATCAATTTGGTCTACTTCGAAACAGGTGTGCTACAGCGCTGATACTAAGCGTTAGTAGCGCACCTATTTTGTTATCGGCCTACTTGATTTAAAATATTAACGTTATAGTTAATTTTATTGGTTGATTATTTGTATCACGTGATACACATTTTCTTTTACGCTATCACTATTAGAAATAATTATTTAAATTTAATATTTTAATAAGTTCGTCAACAAACGATTGTTTCAAGATAGTTATTGCACAATTGTTCGTATCTAGCTGAAAAAATATCACTCTTGTACATTATTTAACAATTAATTCCGAGTTTTATATGCTAACTTTTAGTCAACGAAAAATCCCGGCCTTGACAAAATGATAGCGCTTTCATAAACTGGATATGTTGGTGCACCGACCAATACGTTGGAAGAAGGTTTCATTACTATGAAAGCCGCTGTAGTACGTTCAAATTCAGATGGATATGTTGACATTAAAGACGTGAAATTACGTGACATCAAGGCTAACGAAGCGTTAGTTAAGGTGGAGTACTGTGGCCTGTGCCACACCGACCTTCATGTTGCCAATGGTGACTTTGGCGAAGTGCCAGGTCGAATCATTGGCCACGAAGGCGTCGGCATTGTCACAGAGGTCGGTGATAGTGTTACGAGTATCAAACCAGGCGATCGCGTTTCGATTGCATGGTTCTTTAAGGGTTGCGGTCACTGTGAATACTGCTTAACTGGCCGCGAAACATTATGCCGTGACGTTGAAAACGCTGGTTACAACGTCGACGGCGCTATGGCTGAAGAAGTCATCGTCGACGCCGATTACGCCGTCAAAGTTCCTGACAACCTCGATCCAGTTGCTGCCAGTTCAATTACCTGTGCCGGTGTGACCACCTATAAAGCACTCAAAGTTGCTAATATTCACCCAGGTGAATGGATCAGCATCTATGGTGCCGGTGGTCTGGGCAACTTAGCCATCCAATGGGCTAAGAATGTCTTCAAAGCACACGTCATTGCAATTGACATTAACGATGACAAGCTCGAAGCTGCCAAAAAGGTTGGGGCTGACTTAACCTTCAATTCTAAAGAAGCCGATTCTGGCAAATGGATCCAAGAACAAGTCGGTGGCGCCCACGCTTCCGTGGTAACCGCCGTTTCACAAATTGCCTTTGATCAAGCCGTTGACTCCGTTCGTGCTGGTGCACGGGTCGTTGCCGTTGGTTTACCAAAGGGTAAGATGGAATTATCCATTGTTAAAGTCGTCCTTGATGGGATTCAAGTTGCTGGTTCATTAGTTGGTACCCGTCAAGACTTAGCTGAAGCCTTCCAGTTAACTGCTGAAGGCAGCGTTAAGCCAATTGTTGCAACTCGTAAATTGGACGAAGTAAATGATATTATTGATGAAATGAAAGCTGGTAAGATCGAAGGCCGGATGGTCGTTGACTTTACTAAATAATTAGTGTTAAACGAAGAATTTAACCTTCTCAACTACAAAACTACAACCTACAGATAAACGAGTCATCCCTCTCAACGATGACCCGGGGCGCCCGCCAAGATAGATAAGTGTTCGTAACAACTTGTCGACCTTGGCGGGCGTTTTTTTGTTGTGTCACTTTGTACGTTGATATGTTGCATTGACTATCGTTTGTGTCCAGCGTAAGCATGTTTAGTTTGTGAAATTCGGTGATTCTGGTTTTGCATAGTGGGAGGATGCCGCGGGAGGCTCCGGCGCTATGCGAGGCTGGAACGCAGTGGCGGGCCTACGAGCTAGGAATG
>NZ_BAABMI010000071.1:0-19099 GCF_054785195.1 Secundilactobacillus muriivasis
CCGCGTATGACTAAAGCACTCGCAGTCCGAACCCCACGAACTACGACTGCTTAAGTCATACCGACACTGCTGAGCCTTGCGCGCCTCCGCCTCCCGCTACATAGTGCGCTGTCGATAACAGAACAGCTGACTGTCACATTCCGAAGTTGGTGAAACTGCGTGATGGCAACGTTGGATGGTAACTCGACAACCGCAATAAATGATCGTGGTCAATGCTCATTAACTACAATGAATCAACGATTGCGCGATACTAAAATTTACCAGTCGTGTGTCACGTTTGTGTAAACTTAATGCTGTTACGTTGGCATTAAGCAGGTATCGATGCCATATCCAGCACGATTATGAAACGGTAGCTGCTGTTCAATTTTGTGATTGTCGAATCAGCGTTAGTGTTATTGCGATACCGTCGCGAGATGTTCAGTTAAGTACTTGAGATGCTCTACAATAGTGCCGAATTGCGCAATGTAAGATTCCGGTCAGCGGCTAGGTGGATGCTGTGTCGCGATAATTGGTGGTTGTTGACGAACTTCCAACAACCGCCAATTATCGGGGACGAATTCAAGACTCGCACGGGTTTTGGCGAGGCTTCAATTCGAGGGCTGAGACCGCCCTTTGGCTCAGGCCGGCCCCACAGCAGGAACCTAGCCGTTGACCGGAATCGACAGTTCACGCAAATCAAACTTCACAAACTGAACAGAAGAATGCTTACGCCGGACACAAGCGTAAACAAAAAAGGCTGCCAACCGGTAGCCTTTTTGTCATACAAATTTCAGTTAACTATTCCGCATCGTCATCCGTCGTCGAATCATCATCTGATTCAGCACGGTCAACTAACCGGTCTAGTGAGGTATCACTATCGTCATCGGTAGTGGTCGTTGTCGCATCGGCATCCGTTGAAGCAGCATCGTCTGCATTGTCAGTCAACAATGCGTCCGAAGGTTCTTCATCGGGTTCCTTTTCCACGACCGCCATCGTAGCGACCTTGGCGTCATCATCCAACCGGATCAGGTGAACCCCTAAGGTTGCCCGACCAGTGGTTGAGACGTTTTCAACGCCGAAGCGAATCATGACCCCTTTATCGGTGATCAACATAATATCCTCTTCGCCGCTAACAGTCGTTAAACCAGCTAATGGCCCGTTCTTGGCCGTGACGTTAATGGTCTTGATCCCCTTACCGCCACGCCCTTTAATGGCGTATTCGCTAGCCGGCGTTTGCTTACCATAACCCTTTTCAGAAATGATAAAGACGTTATCGTTTGGTCCTAAAATTGCGGATCCAACTACGTAATCATCATCCCGCAGGCGAACACCACGAACCCCAGTTGCTGAACGGCCCATTGACCGGACATCGCTGGCCTTAAAGCTAACAGCGTACCCACCATGCGTCCCAATGATCATTGCTTGGTCGTCATCGACGATCGAAACGTTGATCAATTGGTCCTCATCCTTCAAACTCAAGGCCTTCAGCCCGTTGCTTCGGATGTTAGCAAATTCAGCCACCGGCGTCCGCTTAACGGTCCCCTTCAAGGTCGTGAAGAACAGGTATTTCTCCTGATCGCCGGCCGCGTCAGAGACGTTAATGACGGCTTGAATCTTTTCGCCTGCTTCAATGTTCAGCAAGTTGATCACTGGAATCCCCTTAGCTGAACGCCCGTACTCAGGAATCTCATAGCCCTTCATCCGGTAAACCTTACCGGCATTGGTGAAGAACAGGAGCACATCGTGAGTTGAGGTTGAAATCAGGTGTTCGATGAAGTCGTCATCGTGGATGCCCATGCCTTGAATCCCACGACCACCACGGTTTTGCGCCTTAAATTCAGACGTTGGCAACCGCTTGATGTAGCCGTTGTGAGTCAATGAAACGATGACATCTTCTTCTTCGATCAAGTCTTCGTCTTCAAGACTCAGCACTTCACCGACAAGTAGTTCAGTTCGACGTTCATCACCGAATTTATTTTGAATCTCAAGCAATTCTTGGTAAATGATTTCGTTTTGACGGTCTTCGCTAGCCAAAATGGCTTCGTATTCAGCAATTGACTTCAACAATTCCGCATACTCACGCTCAACCTTGTCACGTTCCAAACCAGTCAGCCGAACGAGTCGCATATCCAAGATGGCTTGCGCTTGCTTTTCGGAAAGTGGGAAGCGGGTAATCAGTTCCTGCTTGGCCACTTCAGCCGTCTGGGAACCACGAATGATCGAGATGATCTCATCAATGTGGTCCAGCGCAATCTGCAACCCTTCAAGGATGTGGGCCCGAGCCTTGGCCTTTTTCAGTTCAAATGCGGTCCGACGCTTGATAACTTCCAGTTGGTGTTCCAGGTAGTACTGCAAGATTTCTTTCAAACTCAAAACTCGCGGTGAACCCTTCACAATCGCCAACATGTTGAAGCCAAATGACGTCTGCATCAGGGTCATCTTGTACAAATTGTTCAAGATGACTTCGGCACTAGCATCCCGGCGAACGTCAACCACGATCCGCATCCCTTCACGGTCGGATTCATCGTTCACATCGGTGATGCCTTCAATCCGCTTATCACGGGCCAATTCGGCGATTCGTTCAATCAAACGGGCCTTGTTGACCATGTAAGGGATCTCGGTAGCAACGATACGTTGCTTACCGTTCTTATCTTCTTCAATTTCAACTTTCGCACGCAGGGTGATGGTGCCTTTACCGGTTTCGTAGGCTTTCCGAATCCCGGATTTGCCCATGACGACCCCACCAGTTGGAAAATCAGGTCCAGGTAAGGCTTCCATCAAGTCAGCGGTGGTGGCATCCGGATTTTTCATCAAGATGTGTAACGCACTAATAACTTCTGCTAAGTTGTGCGGTGGAATGTTGGTAGCCATCCCAACGGCGATCCCAGAAGCCCCGTTCACTAACAGGTTAGGGAAGCGCGCTGGTAAGACAGCGGGTTCCTTTTCTGAGCCATCGTAGTTGGGTTGGTAATCGATGGTATCTTTGTTGATATCACGCAACATTTCCATGGCAACCTTACTCAAACGAGCTTCGGTATACCGCATGGCAGCGGCGCCGTCACCATCGACGGAGCCAAAGTTCCCGTGACCATCAACTAACATGTACCGGTAACTAAAGTCTTGGGCCATCCGTACCATTGATTCGTAAATGGCGGAGTCCCCGTGGGGGTGAAACTTACCCATAACGTCCCCAACGATTCTGGCCGACTTCTTGTATGGCTTATCAGGGGTGACCCCCAATTCGTTCATCCCGTACAAGATTCGCCGATGAACGGGTTTTAGCCCATCCCGGACATCGGGCAACGCCCGCGCCACAATAACACTCATGGCATAGTCCAAGAAGGATGTCCGCATCGTTGTCGCTAAATCGACGTCGGTGATCCGACTTGGTAATTCTTCATTAGCCAAAATACTTAACCTCCCAGCCTCGTATACGTTCTACTACTGTGTTATGAACAGCTTGTTGATAACCTGTGACTAACTCACTAAACGTCCAAGTTTTCAACGTAGCGTGCATTCGCTTCGATAAATTCGCGTCGTGGTTCAACCTTGTCGCCCATCAACGTTGTGAAAGCTTCGTTGGCTTCCGCAGCATCACTTGGATCGACCCGTAATAACCGGCGCTTTTCTGGATCCATCGTGGTTTCCCACAATTGGCTGGCATCCATTTCACCAAGCCCCTTGTACCGTTGGATCACTGGTTTAGGCGATGGTGGTAGTTGCCCCATGATCTGATCTAACTCTTCATCGGAGTCAATGTAACGACGCATCTTACCTTGGCGCACTTGGTACAGTGGTGGCTGGGCGATGTAAACAAAGCCAGCGTTCAACAGCGGCTGCATATACCGGTAGATCAAGGTCAGTAACAGCGTCCGAATGTGGGCGCCGTCGACATCGGCATCGGTCATGATGATCAGTTTGTGATAGTTCGCTTTCGCAACATCAAAGTCGTCCCCAAAACCAGTGCCCATTGCGGTAAACAGGGAGCGAATTTCTTCGTTAGCCAAGATCTTATCCATGCTGGCCTTTTCAACGTTTAAAATCTTCCCTCGAATTGGGAGGATGGCTTGCGTCAACCGCGAGCGACCCTGCTTAGCAGACCCACCGGCGGAATCCCCTTCGACGATGAATAATTCAGAAATTTCAGGATCCTTACTGGTGTTATCCGCCAGTTTCCCTGGTAAGTTGCTGATTTCAAGACCGCTCTTCTTCCGTGTGACTTCACGGGCGCGCTTAGCGGCAACCCGGGCTTTGGAAGCTAACAAGCCTTTATCCACAACCTTGCGAGCAATCGTTGGGTTTTCCATCATGAACTTCATGAAGTGTTCACTGAAGAGGTGATCGGTTGCGGTTCGAGCATCCGAGTTCCCCAGCTTCGTCTTAGTTTGCCCTTCAAATTGTGGATCCGGGTGCTTAACGGAAACAACGGCCGTTAAGCCTTCCCGAACGTCTTCCCCACTCAAGTTAGGTTCGCTGTCCTTCATCAAGTTGTTCTTTCGGGCATAGTCATTCACGATCCGCGTTAAGGCCCGTTTAAAGCCTTCTTCGTGGGTCCCACCTTCGTAGGTGTGAATGTTGTTCGTAAAGGTGAGCAGGTTGGAATGGTAATCATCCGTGTACTGCATGGCGACTTCAACGGTGATGCCCTTTTCTTCACCTTCGACGTAGATTGGTTCTTCAAACAACACGTCCTTACTCTTGTTCAAGTATTCAACGTAGTGCTTGATCCCGCCTTCGTACATGAAGGATTCTTCAGTTGGTGTTTCAGGACGTTCGTCACGAATCGTGATCCGCAAGCCCTTGTTTAAGAAGGCCAGTTCCCGAATCCGAGTGGTCAACACCTTGATATCGTAAACCGTGGTTTCACGGAAAATATCTGGATCTGGCAGGAAGTGAACCGTTGTGCCGTGAACGTTGTCTGGAAGGTCCGTGTCGATCACCTTCATTGGCGTCTTCACCCGACCATAGGCAAAGTCCATGTAGTAACGTTTGCCTTCTCGAACAACTTTAACGTCTAGTTCAGAGGACAACGCGTTCACAACGGATGCCCCCACACCATGCAGACCACCGGAAACCTTGTACCCGCCGCCGCCGAATTTACCACCGGCATGCAGAATCGTAAAGACGGTTTCCAAAGCGGACTTACCGGTCTTCTTTTGCGTCCCAACAGGGATCCCACGACCGTTATCCACAACGGTGATGCTGTTATCCTTTTCGACCGTCACGTGAATCGCGTCCGCAAATCCAGCAAGGGCTTCATCGATTCCGTTATCCACAATTTCCCAAACCAAATGGTGGAGACCTTGTGAACTCGTGGTCCCAATGTACATCCCTGGACGTTTCCGAACCGCTTCAAGTCCCTCTAAGACTTGAATCTGGCTCGCATCATATTCCCGAGCACGCTCTTTTTTAGTTTCTTGTTCATCAGCCAAGTGACTTCCTCCTTACTGTCAATCCCGGTATCCTACTGCTCATCAGTCTGGACCTGACCAGCACTAATGTTAAAAATCTTGGGTTCGTGAATCAGTTTCTGAGCAACGCCACTTAAACTTGGCGTTGTCAGGAAGGTTTGGACTTTATCCTGAATCGCCGTTAACAAGTGGGTTTGGCGCATATCATCAAGTTCTGATAACACGTCATCGAGTAACAGAACCGGATATTCACCGGTCTGTTCATGCATCAAATCGATTTCGGCTAACTTCACACTAAGCGCCGTTGTTCGCTGCTGACCTTGTGAGCCAAACTTCGAGACATCGTTGCCGTTCACAAAGAACTTTAAATCGTCTCGATGAGGGCCAATCAAGGTCGTTCGTTGAAACAGTTCCTTATCACGGCGCTCTTGATACAGTTTCGTTAGCGCCGCACGAATATGGGCCACATCCACCAAATCGTCATCGGCCACGTTGGTTGCGTACCGAAAGACAAGTTCCTCTTTTTGTTGCGAGATTTCTTGGTGAATCTGAGCCGCCCAAACTTCTAGCTGTTTCAGTAACGTCACGCGTTGCGCAATGATCTCAGCCCCGTAACCTGCTAGCTGGTCAGACAACACGTCTAGTAAGACGAGATCCGACTGCTGTTTGTTGCCGAGCTCCTTCAGGTACTTATTACGTTGCCGTAATATCGTCCGGTACTGTGCTAGGTTATACAGATACTTATGGCTCATTTGGCCAAATTCCATATCCATAAACCGACGCCGAATCTGAGGGGCACCCTTCACAAGGCTGAGATCTTCCGGCGCAAACAAAATCACGTTCAACTGCCCGACATAAGCCGATAATTTGGCTTGTTCAAGGTGGTTGACCTTCGCTTTTTTGCCGTGCTTAGAAAGGTCTAACTCTAACGGTGTCACACCACTGCTCTTTTGAACTCGGCCCTTAACTTGAGCCGTCTCCGCCTGCCAACTGATCAATTCGCGATCGTTGCTGGTTCGGTGACTCCGCGCTAAGGCCAAAAAATAAATGGCTTCCAGCATATTCGTCTTTCCCTGGGCGTTTTCCCCAAGCAAGACGTTCACGCCTGAGCCAAATGTGACGTCCAAATCTTCGTAATTGCGAAAGTGATGCAACGTTAATTCGTTCAATTCCATCGGCTAGTTGCCCGGTTTTAAGCGAATAAAAAACAGTCCGACGTCTTTAACATCGACCGTATCTCCTGGATATAGTTTACGTCCGCGCCGATTGTCTGGTTCACCATTGACATCCACAGCATGTTCCTTTAAAAACCACTTTGCCTGACCACCAGAACTGACAACTGATTCTTCTTTAAGCAGTTGTCCTAAGGTCATGTATGGTGGTTTGATCAAAACTTCCTTCTTCACGGCTTCACCCACCTTCATTTTCCCTTATATTATACGCTTTTTTTGGCCAAAAGTACAGTTTCACTTTCGATACTGGCTATTTGAGCGATTTTAAGGCCGTTCAAGGTATTTTGCCTAGAAAGCGCCAAAAACGCTTAGAATTTGAATTTCGCGTTTTTAGCCGTTTTAAGGCCAATTTTAGCAAATACCGAACTGTAATGGCCTATTTAAGACGCTCTGAGGCGTCATTAACAGGCAGCTAGTTCAAATCAGCGACACTAAATTACTGAGTCAAACTTTGTCGTGATGGATGACGATTACCACGTTAAGTGCTGATTCCTGATTAAAATACGCGACTTGACCGGCGATTGTTTTTAACTGCCCGTCGGTAACGTTCCGTTAGCAGACTAAAATCGTCACTTTTCAAAAAGTAACGTAGCGTTGTCTACCAAATTCAGTGCCATTAACTTTCTTTCACGCCACTAAAAAGCCCCCGTTCAGCACGTTACTGAGCGGGGGCTTTTGCAATTCGGTTCGTTAACTAAAACGTCCGAACTGGGGTGATCAATTGCACAAAGTTGTCGCTATCTTCAGTTGGTACCAGCGTAAATGGCCGCAATGGTGACGTGAAGGCGATCTTAATTGCCGTTTGACCAAACGAACGAAGGGCGTCCTTCATGTAATCTGGGTTAAACGAAATTTCAAGCGCTTCACCGGTCAATTCACTAGGTGTCAGGCTTTCTTCAACGTTCCCGACGTCAGGGGAGTTTCCAAAAATGGTTGCCGTATCGGTTTCAGGATCCAGGGTCAACTTAACCACGTTGTTCCGCGATTCGTGGGACAACAGCGAGGCCCGTTCGATCGAAGCCAAAAGTGCTTTGGCATCAAATTCCGCACTCGTTGTCGATTCTTTAGGAATCAAGCGAGACGTATCTGGGTAGTTACCTTCCAGCAAACGAGAGTAGAAGTAACGGTCGCCAATGGTAAAGAGGACTTGGTTTTCTGATAACCGCATCTCAACGTCAGGATTATCATCCCCAATCATTCGAGACAGCTCAGTTAAGCTCTTCCCAGGAATGATGACGTCATACATGGCTGACGCAGCTTGTGGCAAGTTAATCTTACGTTGGCTTAACCGGTGACTATCGGTCGCAACGGCTAAGAGTTGGTCGTCAACTAACGTAAAATGCACCCCGGTTAAGATCGGGCGACTTTCTTGGTTTGAAACCGCGATAACGGTTTGGTTGATCAATTCGCGGAAAACGTTCCCTGACAGTGAAACGGCATCGGTCGCATCAATTTCAGGTAAGTGAGGGTAGTTGTTGGCATCCAAGCCGTTGATCGTAAACGATGCCGAACCAGAAGTGATCTCAGTTTGGAAACCTTCTGTAACATCTAACGTTAAGGTGTCTTCTGGCAATCGCTTAACGATATCGCTGAAGAACCGCGCTGGTAACACAATAGCACCAGTACTAGCAATGGCTAGTTGGTTGTCAGGGTTATCCGCATGGATCAAGGTTTCGATTGAAATGTCGGCATCTGAACCAGTTAAGGTTAAACCAGCATCGTCAGCCACTAATTTGAGACCCGTCAAAATGGGAATCGTCGTCTTTGATGAGATCGCTCGTTGGACGTTGTTCAATTCTTTAATGAACGCAGCACGGTTAATTGTGAATTTCATTGTGTGAGCACTCCTTATAGTTCTTTATTAATTA
Source organism: Secundilactobacillus muriivasis (assembly GCF_054785195.1). Classification (NCBI taxonomy): domain Bacteria; kingdom Bacillati; phylum Bacillota; class Bacilli; order Lactobacillales; family Lactobacillaceae; genus Secundilactobacillus; species Secundilactobacillus muriivasis. The sequence goes on from NZ_BAABMI010000071.1 coordinate 8,491, forward strand.
ATAAAAAGAAAAGTAGTAGTAGGGCAGTGGATAATGTGGATAAGTTAGCGGAACACTGATTGCTATTGGGTTATCCACATGTGTATAACTTGTGGATAGTTTTACTAGTTGTCCACAAGGCCGTTTGGCAGTACCTCCATCATAGCTTAAATAAGCGGGTAAAAAAAGTAGTCGAGATGAATTCAATGTTCAAATCGATTACTTTTTTAAGTGATAGCGGTTACCGTTGAATTTCGGTCTTTAAATTGTCGATTTCAGCTTGCAGATCAGTGTCTGTTTTCAAGGCGCCAGCGATTTTATCGTAGGCGTGAATCACAGTAGTGTGATCTTTACCACCGAATTCATTACCAATCTTAGGTAGGGAACTATCCGTTAACTCCCGGGAAAGGTACATCGCGATCTGCCGTGGCATCACGATGGCCTTCATCCGTTTCTTACCCTTAAGGTCGGCTAGCGAGACGTGGTAGTATTTGGCAACTTTTTCCTGAATCAGCGGAATCGTGAGTTCGCTGGAACGGCGGTCAAGTTTAAGACTCTTCAGCGAACTGGCAACGAGTTCCGTTGTGATTGGCTTCTTAACGAGCTTGGAATAGGCGTGAACCCGCGCAAGCGCGCCCTCAAGTTCCCGGACGTTGGAATCGATGCGACCGGCAATGTAACTGAGGGTTTCGTCAGGAATATCGATTTGATCAGCTTCAGCTTTGGTCCGCAAAATCGCAATTCGCGTTTCCAAATCAGGTGCCGTAATATCAACGGATAAGCCCCATTGGAACCGGGAAACTAACCGATCCTGCAGCTTTGGAATCTCATCAGGCAAGCGATCAGATGTCAAAACGATCTGTTTGCCATCATCGTGGAGCGCATTAAAGGTATGGAAGAACTCTTCTTGCGTGCCTTCCTTATCTGCGAAGAATTGAATGTCATCTACTAATAGGAGATCAACACTCCGATACTTCTCACGGAACTGTTCTTGTGTCTTCGACTGAATGGCGGTGATGAAGTCGTTGGTGAAGGCTTCACTCGTCACGTATTTTACTTTAGTTGTTGGATCATCAGCTAACATCTTGTTACCGATCGCGTGCATCAAGTGGGTCTTACCTAGGCCAACACCACCATAGAAGAAGAGTGGGTTGTACATGACGCCGGGTTCTTCTGAAACCACGAGAGCAGCTGCGTGGGCCATTTGGTTCCCTTTACCGATCACGAAGGTCTCAAAGGTGTACTTTGGGTTTAACTTCGCGTTTTGGCTCAGGGTGGCCGTTGCAGCTGCGGGTTGGTTCAGTGTGGATACCGTCGGGTCATCATCGGTCTCTACGACGAAAATCGGTTGGATATCGTCATGAGCGAATTCATAGGCAAATTCGATCAGTGGCTGCGTGAGGTTGCTTTGCCAGTAGTCACGATGCAATTCTGATGGTAGCTTGATTGTCAGACGATGATTAGTAAGTTTAACCGGGACCGCAGTATCGATCCAAGTATTAAAAGCCGGCAACGACAATTTTTGGCGGAAGCCCTCCGTAATTGCGTGCCAGAGCGTGTCTAAATCAAGCACTGGTTTTCCTCCCCAATATTAAATGAATAAATTTAGTGTAGCATGGGTGAAAAAAGTTTTCCACAGTCTTTTCAACTTGTGGATAATTGTTCCACAGGGGTGGGATAAAGTTTTCCACAAGACTGTGCATAACTTTTGATAAAGCTCTGTGAAACATTTTTATCCACAGGTAGTTGTGCAAAACAAATCCAGTAGTATCAAGTGTTTCACAGGATTATCCCCAGAATCAACAAGAAAAAAGACTTGAGAAACCACAGGCTGTGAACTAGTGGAAAACCTCGTGGAAAACGTGAACGAGAAAGCGGTAAATTCACAGGTTATCCACAAGCAATTTCATGAAACAAATTTTATTTCCCACAAAAAAAATCAAGAAAAATGCAAAACGGGCTTTGAACTTTGGCAAAGGTATGCTATTATGTTTTAGAAATGCATTTAAGATGTAAATAAATGGCTTCATGCCTGAGGATCAGGAGGTGTAATTTTATGAAGCGCACATATCAACCAAAGAAGCGTCACCGTTCACGCGTGCACGGTTTCCGCAAACGGATGGCAACTAGCAACGGCCGTAAGGTTTTAGCCCGTCGTCGTCAAAAGGGTAGAAAAGTATTGTCTGCATAGACCACTGACCGTTCAGTGGTCTTTTATTTTTATAGTGGGAAAAGCAGGCAGTAACGTTTTGGAGATGCATTATGCGAAAATCTTACCGCGTTAAAAAGGAAGCGGAGTTTCAAGAAGTCTTTGAAGCGCGTCAATCAGTAGCCAACCGGCAATTTGTGGTGTATCGGCTGGAACGGCCAGGGCAACCTCATTTCCGGGTTGGTATCTCGGTCGGCAAAAAGATTGGCAATGCGGTTCATCGTAATTGGGTCAAGCGTCGAATTCGGCAGTCGCTCACTGAGCTCAAGCCGGTTCTCAAGCAAGATGTTGATTTATTGGTAATTGCCAGACCAGCTGCGTCTGAGATGCCAATGAAGGAACTGAAGGGACACTTGATTCACGTGTTAAAGCTTGCAAAATTGCTTGATCATGATTACAGCGAGGAAAACCAGTGAAAAAATTAAAACGATTTGTGACCATGTTTGGGATCATCGGTTTAGCGGTTTTACTGACTGCCTGTGGCAATCAACCGATTACCGAACATAGTACGGGGCTGTGGGATGGTGTCATCCTATTGAACTTCTCGCGGGCCATTATTTGGCTGGCACACGTCTTCGGCGGTTACGGGATGGGGATCATTGTCTTCACCATCATCGTGCGGATCATCATCTTACCTTTGATGGTGTTCCAGACCCGAAGCATGCGCAAGACGCAAGAGATTCAACCACAATTAAAGGCGCTCCAAAAGAAGTACTCGTCCCGGGATCAAGAAACAATGGCCAAACTGCGTGAGGAGCAACAAAAACTCTACAGTGAAGCCGGCGTGAACCCGGTAGCCGGTTGTTTGCCAATGGTTGTGCAATTGCCAATTATCTGGGCACTGTACCAGGCCATCTGGCGGACGGACATTTTGCGGTCCGGTCACTTCTTATGGTTGCAGTTGGGGTCACGGGATCCATACATTATCCTGCCAATCTTAGCTGCGGTGCTCACGTTCTTGAGTTCATGGCTGATGATGAAGGGGCAACCCGAATCAAACAGCATGACCACGATGATGACGGTCAGCACACCGATCATTATCTTCATCACCGCGTTGAGCTTACCAAGTGCACTATCACTCTACTGGGTAATTACCAACGCGTTCCAAGTCGGTCAAACCTTGGTGATCCAAAATCCTTGGAAGATCCGTCGCGAACGTGAAGAAAAATTACGCGAAGAGCGGGACCACGAACGTCAGGTCAAAAAAGCAGTGCGTCGAGCTAAACAAAGTCGACGGAAATAGGGTTAGGGTTGCTGTTATGGCAGCAGGTTTAGCTAAAAAAAACACCTTCAAAACAACTTTGTGTTGGTTGCTTTGAAGGTGTTTTTTTGTGGCGTTAAGAGGTGTCGTTCTAGACTGATATATATAGCCGAAATGTGGTTCAAAATGCAGGTCTCGGCTGTGTAAGTTCAGAGCGGAATGGATTCGAAACCCGGAATCAATAGTGTTAAGGGGCGACGTTCTAGACTGATACATAGCCGAAACGTGAGTCAGCACGCAGGTCCCGGCCGCGTAAGACCAGAGCGAAATGGATTCGAAACTCGGAATCAATAGTGTTAAGGGGCGACGTTCTAGACTGATATATAGCCGAAACGTGGTTCAAAACGCAGGCCCCGGCCGCGTAAGACCAGAGCGGTATAGATTCGCAAACCAGAATCTACACCGCTCTGGTCTTACACTCTGGGGCCTAAGCGCGTTTTGAACCACTCTGTAATATTACAGTTTCCGTTTACCACTAGTAACGCCGGGGTCCATGCTTTACTATATAGAGTGGGGTTTTAACCATTTTGAAGGGAGCACAACGCACATGACTGTATTTAAAAGCGGCACCATTGATTCTGCAATCGAAGCCGCACTGCAAGAACTAAACCTAGACCGATCACAGGTTGACGTCACGGTTCTGACGACGCCTAGACGAGGGTTCTTGGGAATTGGTGCTCGAGCGGCGGAAATTGACGTAACGCCAATTCCGCAAACACAGCCAACCGCAACGCCGGTATCGGAAACGCAACCCGTCGAAACGGTAGCGGATACTGAAACGACAGCGACCGCGGTCGCAACACCCGTCGCAACCGCTGAAGCGCAAGAACCAGCACCCGCTGATCGTCAAGCGGCTTATCAACAAGTTGCCGGTGAGCTAGGCGACTATTTAGATGCCATTGTTGAGCAACTTGGCATCGACGCACAAAGTGATGTGACGGTGAACCATCGCAACGTAACGGTCAACTTTGTGACTGAACAAGAGGGGTTACTGATCGGCAAACACGGCCGCACCATTAACGCCTTGCAAAATCTTGCACAAGTATTTTTGAACCACCAACGGTTCTCGAAGTTAGTGGTCACGCTAGACGTTGCCAACTATCGGGAACGCCGGTTGGAAACGTTGACCCGCCTAGCAGAGAACATGGCTCGCGAGGTCGTTGCCACTGGAAAACCGGTTTACCTGGATCCAATGCCATCATTTGAGCGCAAACAGATCCACAGCGTACTGGCAGATAATGACCACGTGGTGACCTATTCTGCCGGTGCTGAACCCAAGCGAGCCGTCGTGATCACACCACGGTAACCGGGTAATTAACGTTGATTAAATCGAAATTGGCGGCAGGCCTACCACACCGCAATTGCCGTGAATTTTGGCTAGGATAGTTCGGGTTTAGGCGGTTGACAAACGTCTGAATTCATTCTAGTATATTAACTAATCATTCTTATCTTAAATAGATAAAGTAGTCAAAGTGCTTTATCCATGCTGTTAGGGGCATGGAGTGGGCACTTTTTTTGTGCGTGAAAAGCTGAGCAATCAGTTTGAAAAAGGTCCGCTGTTGATGAAAGCTGTCGCAATGGCATTGCTGAAAGTAAGTTGAGTTCAGTGATGGTCGGCGGGCAGGTCAGTGGCTCTGACGGTTTAGGAGAATGACCAGTTTAGTCGTTGTTTGGTCGCTGGCGTGCGCGTTGGTGAGCCAAATGGTGGGTAAATATGGGCGGGACGTGTTATTGTTGTTAGCCGTAATGCGTTTTTAGAAGATTGAGCTGATAGTTGGGAGAATGTTCTTGGCTGTGGTGGCTTATTAATTTAGATGTTAGTTTAGTCGTGTTATGTTAGATAGCCGAAACGTGCTCCGAGAAGCAGAGACCTGCACGTCAGCAACTTCCACCACAAACCCCAAAACCCGGGATTTCTGGCGAAAGTCGCTGACGTACTGGTCTCTAACCGCTTCTCTCCGCACTCTGGCTACAAGGAGGTTTTTTCATGTCCACAACTAGTGAATTTGATACGATTGCGGCCGTTGCTACGCCACCTGGTGAGGGTGGAATTTCGATTATTCGGATCAGTGGTGAACGGACGTTTGAAATTGTTGCCCCATTATTTAAAGGGAAGTCGTTGGCGGATGTTGCCAGCCATACGATCAATTATGGTCACATTATTGACCCTGAAACCGGTTCTGAAGTCGATGAAGTCATGGCATCCGTGATGCGGGCGCCTAAGACTTACACACGCGAAGACGTTGTTGAAATCAACTGTCACGGTGGGTTGATGGCCACTAACCAGATCTTACAGCTCATTTTGAGCCAAGGAGCGCGGTTAGCCGAACCTGGTGAATTTACCAAACGGGCCTTTTTGAATGGTCGAATTGACTTATCCCAAGCAGAGGCCGTTATGGACCTTATTCGGGCGAAAACCGACCGCTCGATGAAAGTTGCCTTAAACCAGCTAGACGGGAACCTGTCGCGCTTAATTAAGCATTTACGGCAAGATATCTTGGAAGTGCTGGCACAAGTTGAGGTCAACATTGATTATCCCGAATATGACGATGTGGAAACGATGACCACAAAGCTGTTGCTGGAAAAGGCGCAGGAGGTTCAAGCGTCAATTACCCAACTGTTGAAGACTGCTAAACAAGGGAAAGTCCTTCGTGACGGCCTGGCAACGGCCATTGTTGGTCGGCCAAACGTTGGTAAATCCAGTCTGTTGAACGAATTACTCCACGAAGATAAGGCCATTGTGACCGACGTTGCCGGGACGACCCGAGATGTGATCGAAGAATACGTCAACGTTGGTGGTGTACCACTGAAACTGGTTGATACTGCCGGTATCCATAAAACGGATGATACGGTTGAAAAAATCGGGGTGGAACGCTCAAAAAAGGCGATTGCGGCTGCTGATCTGGTGGTGCTGGTCTTGAATGCTAGCGAACCGTTAACGTCGGAAGATCGCCAATTATTGACGGATACGGCCGATGAAAAGCGGATCATCATCCTCAACAAGACCGATTTGCCACTGCAACTCGATTTAGGTGAATTACAACAGTTGGCGGGTGACACGAAGATCATCCAAACATCGATCCTGCAAAACAAGGGGGTTGATCAGCTGGAAGCCGAAATCAGCCACCTGTTCTTCGATGTTGGTATCGAGACCGGTCGCGGTAACGTGATGGTGACAAATGCCCGGCACATTGGCTTATTAAACCAAGCCAGTCAAGTGTTGGACGATGTCATGAACGGGATTGCAGCTGGCATGCCAGTTGACCTCGTTCAAATCGATATGACCCGTTGCTGGAACCTACTGGGTGAAATCACCGGCGACAGCTACCAAGATGAACTACTAGACCAACTCTTCAGTCAATTCTGTGTTGGTAAATAACTTTAAACTGAGTACCCGCGTATCATTGGATGCGCATGATTAGGAGGAACTGATATGCCTGAGATTCAACCTTACCAGGGTAAGGATTTTGACGTGATCGTCGTTGGTGCTGGCCACGCCGGTACTGAGGCCGCGTTAGCCGCTGCCCGGATGGGGAACAAGACCCTGTTAATGACAATTAATTTAGATATGGTGGCCTTTATGCCATGTAACCCATCAGTTGGGGGCCCCGCAAAGGGCATTGTCGTGCGTGAAATTGACGCCTTGGGTGGCGAAATGGGCCGCAACATCGATAAAACCTACGTTCAGATGCGGATGTTAAATACTGGGAAGGGTCCAGCCGTCCGTGCCTTACGGGCACAGGCTGATAAGCACGCTTACCACGCTGAAATGAAGCACACCTTGGAAAAGGAACCTAACGTGACGTTACGTCAAGGCATCGTTGACGACTTGATCGTTGAAGACGGGGTCTGCAAGGGCGTTATCACAAATACCGGGGCCCGGTATTCTGCTAAGGCCGTCGTAATCGCTGCCGGGACCGCTGCGCGTGGGAAAATCATCATTGGTGAACTCATGTATTCTTCAGGGCCAAACAACTCACAACCAGCGATGAAGCTGACGAAGAATTTGGAAAAGTACGGTTTGGAACTCAAGCGGTTCAAGACCGGGACGCCGCCACGGGTGGATGGCAACACGATTCACTATGCCGAAACCGAAGAGCAACCTGGTGACGTTGAACCAAACCACTTTAGTTACACGACGCCTGACGAGAACTATTTGGCACTTAAAAACCAACTCTCTTGTTGGTTAACATACACGAACGAAACGACGCATAAGATCATCCGCGACAACCTGGACCGGGCACCAATGTTTACTGGTGTGATCGAAGGGGTCGGTCCACGTTACTGCCCATCAATTGAAGATAAGATCGTCCGGTTCGCTGATAAGAGCCGGCACCAATTATTCTTGGAACCTGAAGGCCGGAACACGGATGAATGGTACGTTCAAGGGTTGTCAACGTCGATGCCAGAAGAAGTGCAACAAAAGATTTTGCACTCCATTAAGGGCCTTGAAGACGCTGAAATGATGCGGCCAGGTTACGCCATCGAATATGATGTTGTGTCACCTTACCAATTACGCCCAACTTTGGAAACCAAGCTTGTGAAGAACCTGTACACCGCTGGCCAAACCAACGGGACGTCTGGTTACGAAGAAGCTGCGGGCCAAGGCATCATGGCCGGTATCAACGCCGGTTTGCGGGCCTTGAACAAGGAACCATTTGTCATGAAGCGGTCTGAAGGTTATATCGGTGTCATGATCGATGATTTGGTCACTAAGGGCACTAACGAACCTTACCGTTTATTGACGAGCCGGGCCGAATATCGCTTGATTTTACGGCACGATAACGCTGACTTGCGGTTAACGCCAAAGGGTCACGAATTGGGCTTGATTTCAGACGAACGTTACAACGATTTCTTGGCCAAGCGCCAAGCCGTAACGGATGAGATCGATCGGTTAAATACGGTTCGCGTTAAGCCATCTGATGAAGTTAACGCCTACGTAATGTCTCACAACGAAAAGCCATTGAAGGATGGCGTGTTGGCAGCGGACTTCCTCCGTCGCCCACAAGTCACCTACGCGGACTTACTGCGGTTCATTCCAGCACCAGATGCACCATTGGACCGCCGGGTGATCGAAGAAATCGAAATCCGGATCAAGTACGCCGGTTACATCAAGAAGGCTGAAGAAAACGTGGCGAAGATGAAGAAGATGGAAGCCAAGAAGATCCCAGATATGATCGACTACGACGCCATCGACGGCCTCGCAACGGAAGCCCACCAAAAATTAAACAAGATCCGCCCAGAAACCATTGCCCAAGCAACCCGAATCAGCGGGGTCAACCCAGCTGATATTGCGATTTTGAGTGTTTATATTGAGCAGGGGAAGATTGCAAAGGTTAAGAGCGTGTAACAAGACGGTTAGAGACCGAAGCATAAGCCCATCTCGCCATAAACCCCGATTTTTGGAGTTTGTGGTGAGATGGGCTTATGTGCAGGTTTCTGCCTTGTGGAACGCGTTTCGGCGTGGTAGCCAGAAAATAGTTAACTAAAAAGGTTTCACTAGGTAACTGACTTGCGAAAAAAGCAGTGACAACTGAGCCGAAACAAACGTAATAGCAAAGCACGTTGTCGGTAAGTAATTGTTGGCGGTGCTGGGCGTCGCTTACGCGCAACTCTCTGCCTTGTGGAACGCGCTTCGGCGCAGTAGCCAGAAAACGCCAATTCTGAAATGTAATAGCAAGCAACAGCTCCACTAACTGCAAATTCAAAAAGCACTCACAAAACGACCAACTATCGGTCATTTGTGGGTGCTTTTTTAGTAATCTATCAAGTTAACAGGTAATTATAACTTCTTCTCAAACCCTTCCATCGGCGCCAACTCATCCTGATAGCTATTCTTCTCGCCGTCAGTCGTAAACTGCATAACCGTCTTAAACGAGGTACTCAAGTAAGTTTGCATCACAGGTGGAATTGAAAGCTCAGTCATGTCAGTCGGGCTAAGTTGCGTGCGAATACTGCCTTCATCGCCAGCTTGTACCTTTTGGACCCACTGTGGTTCGCGAAGGAGTTCACGACCAATGGCGACTAAATCAGCGCCATCAGCTAGAACGGCATCTGCATCGCTAGGGAGTTCCACTGAACCGATGCCAATCAGCGGTACGATACCGTTTGTGTGGGCTGCGAACTGAGAAATCAAGGTTGCGGTGTTCGTCTTATCATTCAATGAGGTTCGCTTGTAGCTTCCCATCGACAAGTGAATGTAGTCAACCTCAGTCTTAATTTGATCAACCAGGTAGAGAGAGTCCTCTAAGCGGATGCCGGGTGTTTCGATTTCTTCGGGAGAAAGGCGGTAACCCAACGCAAATGGGGCAGTGGCGTATTTGGCAATTGCGGCTTTCACGCTACTGATAACGGCGAGTGGGAACTTCAACCGCTTGTCACGAGAGCCGCCCCAATCATCGGTCCGCTGGTTTGAGTTAGCAGAGTAGAATTGCTGAATCAAGTAGGTGTTAGCCCCGTGAAGTTCCACCCCGTCAAATCCAGCTTGAATCGCGCGGCGAGTTGCTTCGCCGAAATCAATGATGAGTTGTTCGATCTCAGCAACGGTCATTGCGCGTGGGGTTTCAGAATCAGGCGGGTAAACAGCGGCAATTGCGCTGGCACTAACGGGCTGTTCGCCACGAAGAATCTGGTGGTTTGTTTTCCGACCCGCGTGGAAAATCTGAAGAATTGCTTTGGTCCCATTTTGGTGAATCGTTTTAGCGAGGTTAGTCAATCCGGGCAGCATATCATCGCTCGCAACGGAAAGTTCGCCTTCAAAGCCCTTACCGGAAGCATCGACGTTGGCGACACCCGTGATCACCATCCCGGGACCAGCGGCGCGAGCAGCGTAGTAGTTAAGCTCATCCGTGGTGATCATCCCGTTGTAAAAACTGGTCATGGTCGTCATGGGCGACATCACGATTCGGTTCTTAAGGGTGAGGCCGTTATTGAATTGAAATGACGATAGGAATTGGTGATTCGTAGACATACTGAAGACTCCTTCTTGGTTTTGAATTTTGAATACAAGAGTCAGTATAGTTGTTGGGGTGGTTAAAACAAGTACGTACTTAAAAGTGGGATAGACACTTTTAAGTGCCTATGTTGATTACGTTTGTGTCCAGCGTAAGTGTTGGGTGCGCTTTGGGTGTTGGCTGTTTGTCGTCGCTTCGCTCGCCAAA
>NZ_BAABMI010000072.1:0-18545 GCF_054785195.1 Secundilactobacillus muriivasis
TGCACCCATAGCGCAACTGGATAGAGTGTCTGACTACGAATCAGAAGGTTGTAGGTTCGACTCCTACTGGGTGCATTGAGCGGGAAGTAGCTCAGCTTGGTAGAGCACCTGGTTTGGGACCAGGGGGTCGCAGGTTCGAATCCTGTCTTCCCGATTTAGATAAAACATTATCTAATCATATAGTTTCATCTTGTCACCATCGCGGTGTAGCTCAGCTGGCTAGAGCGTCCGGTTCATACCCGGGAGGTCGAGGGTTCGATCCCCCCTGCCGCGATTTGATCATTACTCGGACCTTTAGCTCAGTTGGTTAGAGCAGACGGCTCATAACCGTCCGGTCGTAGGTTCGAGTCCTACAAGGTCCATTTGTTTGGTCCTTTAAGGTGGTCATACAATTTAATATTTGCTTCTTTTATGGAGGATTACCCAAGTCTGGCTGAAGGGAACGGTCTTGAAAACCGTCAGGTGGGTCAAACCACGCGAGAGTTCGAATCTCTCATCCTCCTTATTATCGCGGGGTGGAGCAGTCTGGTAGCTCGTCGGGCTCATAACCCGAAGGTCGTTGGTTCAAATCCAGCCCCCGCAATTACGGTCCGTTGGTCTAGCTGGTTAGGACGCCTGCCTGTCACGCAGGAGATCACGAGTTCGAGTCTCGTACGGACCGTTTATTTTATGGCTCGGTAGCTCAGTTGGTAGAGCAACGGATTGAAGCTCCGTGTGTCGGCGGTTCGATTCCGTCCCGCGCCATTAAATCTAAATAGTCCCATGCGGGTATAGTTTAGTGGTAAAACCACAGCCTTCCAAGCTGTTGTCGCGAGTTCGATTCTCGTTACCCGCTTTAATGGGCCTATAGCTCAGCTGGTTAGAGCGCACGCCTGATAAGCGTGAGGTCGATGGTTCGAGTCCATTTAGGCCCATTGGAGAAATACTCAAGTGGCTGAAGAGGCGCCCCTGCTAAGGGTGTAGGTCGCGTAAGCGGCGCGAGAGTTCGAATCTCTCTTTCTCCGTTGTTTCAGATTTAAAAAGTATGACCCGTTGGTCAAGCGGTTAAGACACCGCCCTTTCACGGCGGTAACATGGGTTCGAGTCCCATACGGGTCAGTAGAATTAATCTTATTAATATTATCGCGGGGTGGAGCAGTCTGGTAGCTCGTCGGGCTCATAACCCGAAGGTCGTTGGTTCAAATCCAGCCCCCGCAATCATGGTCCGTTGGTCTAGCTGGTTAGGACGCCTGCCTGTCACGCAGGAGATCACGAGTTCGAGTCTCGTACGGACCGTATCACATCGAAAAACACCCGATTATCTTTTGGATAATCGGGTGTTTTTGTATGCTATTTAAAACGAGTCAACGCAGTGGAATGCATTGACTCGTTTTCTAATCCTTAACGGCGTTAGTATACATCGCCGTTAAGACCGTCCGAAGTTGTTGATCATGAGCAAATAGATAAAGCCCACGGACACCACGTTTCATGAGCACATTAATGGCGTTTAATACTAATGTGATTTTGGCCTGATTCAATTCATTTGGATTAGTGAGATCATCACGCTTTTTGAAGGCTTAGACGTCGGTAATTTTGGTTGGATCAATTTGTAGGTGCTGCTGATCAGCCGCCAGTGTAATGGGAGGACCTAAGATGAGGCCCACGTAGTTTAAATCAAATCCCTGACATGTATAGATTGAGCCGACTTCGTTAATGGTTTCAGGAATTTCTGCCCACGGTGTTACCGTATAGTTATACTGATCCCAAGGTAGCTTAAAACGGCCTTCGTGGATGTAGTGTTTACCACCATCTAATGTTGAAGGATAGCCAGTTGTTGCGACGACTCTTGAGAGGCCAACTTGGTTATTTTGGTGAACGATGGCCTGTCTCATTGTTTCTGCATCATCAAATACGCGAAAATCGTAGTTGTTAAAGAAGCTTGGTGTAATTGGTAGTAGTCGTTGATCACTAGTAAAATGGTCGATCCAGTTAATCACTTGATCGTCGGCCTGCATGCGAAACTGCGTGGTGAGGTGGAACCATTCCTGATGGTAGGGGGCCAGCAACTGCTGAAGTCGCTCTTGCGTCCAGTAGGTTTTTAAACGAAGGACTTGGCGTTCATCAAAGACGATGATGAGGACTTTTGCTAACTTAATCAGTTCCAATAACTGATTTTGACCGTAAAAGTTATTATAGTGGTCGGGTTGTGACAGTAACAGGTGGGCTTCATCGATAACGCCAACATCGAATCCGGTTTGATGCTTGTGACACTGGTTGATGAGTGAGGTTGGTCGCTGAAAATCCTTTTTTAACTCTTGTGGTAACTCGCCAGCAATTTGACGATATACTTTTAATAACTCGGGGTGATTGACCAAGAAGTAATTGGTGGTCTGATAAAGGGGACTGTCTGGGTTGCGACGCGCCTGTTGCAATTGATAGAAGACTTCGCTTAAAATGACACTTTTACCCGTTCCGGCATCGCCATGAATGACGAAAATGGCTGGTTGCTCATCGGTTATATGAGAGGTGATGAAGTGGTGAATGTGTTGAACTAGGGTTTCTTGTTCAGGTGTTAATGACTGATGTGGCGCTAATTTGACGTGTGCTTCGTTGGAAATCAAACCGAAAACTCCTTTATTGAAATAAAAAGTTATGCAATCGACAATGGATTACATAACTTTTTTTAAAATGGACGTGTGCCTAAACAAATCGATTGGTTAGGTCACGCGTTTAAAATGATACTAGATACCGTTAAGCAGCTGTTAATTGTTACAGACTGCCAAAATTTAGCAGATTATTGATTAATAAAATGATAGCTGGCTTCGTGATAGTTGTTTAGTGTGCTTTGGAAATACTTGAATGGTTTAAACGTGTCGCTCCGTTTCCAAACGGAAAAATCTTCGGCGCTCGACCAAGTGGTTAACAAAATATTATTGGCCCGATTCTTCTCTGCTTTCATAAAGTAGGCCGCGTGCATTCCATCTGGCATTGCATCGACGGAAACGAAGTGACTCGCTTTAGAATTAAAGATAGTTTGATCATCTTCGGAAAGATTATCGAAGTACATAAAGTTGATAAATCCATCCCAATCGGTTGTGCCACGGTGAAGTTTAATGTCATAATGAACGGGTGAACTAAAGACTGATTCTTGACCAGAAACATCTAACAAGGCGAGTTGTTCGCCAGCTGACGAAGCATCTAGCAGGTGCATGGGCCGATCAGGATATCGCGCTTGAAGGTCGGTAAGCACTTGTTTACTACCAAAGGTGATGCTGAGTTGCGTAATCATAAGTCATTCCTCCTGTCTTCACAACTATATTATAACGTTGACGAATGACAATTGAAAATTAAAAGTCATTCAAATTTGAAAGGAAGTCAATTATTAATGAAATTAACGGTGTTAGGTTATTACGGTGGCTATCCAGATCATGGCATTGGGACGAGCAGTTATCTATTAGAATCGGGGACGTTTAAGTGCCTGTTAGACTGCGGGAGTGGGGCGTTATTGAGCCTAGAACAACTTATGGATCCATTAATGCTTGATGCCGTGCTTGTATCGCATTACCACCACGATCACGTTGCCGACTTAGGGGTCTTACAGTATTATTGGCAGCTACATGAGGAGCGACCAAACGTTGAGACATTACCCGTTTATGGCCCAACCTCAGATCCACTTCAGTTTGGGAGTTTGACCTGGCCGCACGCAACAGTTGGTCACGGATATTTGCCAGGCGACCAATTGACCGTGGGGCCGTTTGACGTGACGTTCCTACAAACGAAGCATCCGGTACCCGCCTATGCTATGCGGATTACGGAACGCGCCACGAAACAAGTGCTCGTGTTTACCGCTGATACGGCGGCAATTCCTGAACTGGTGCCGTTCGCAAAATCAGCTGATCTACTACTAACGGATACCAATTTCTTTAACGATCATGTTGGTACCAAGTGGCATTTGACAGCTGGGGAGTCTGGCCAGTTGGCCAAGGATGCCGGTGTTGCGCAACTCGTGCTAACCCACTTGCCACAGCAGGGTGACCTTGACGAATTAGTTAGCCAGGCTCAGCAGACCGCGGGAACCATTCCAGTTTCGCGGGCAACGTTACACCATACGTTCGATATCTAAATGTGACGAAAAGCGGAGAAGTTCGTGACCTTTTAGTGAAGACCGTTCCCAAATGAGGTAGAATTCGGTATACTAAAGTTAACAAAATACCTAATTGTTTTTATAAGTTTGGAGGTTGGTGCTATGACAGTCACACTATTCACGTCGCCTAGTTGTACGTCATGTCGGAAAGCCAAACAGTGGTTGAAACAACACGAAGTTGACTTCGTTGAGCAAAATATTTTTGTTCAAGCACCGAGTACAAAGCAGCTCAAATGGATTTTACGGCTGACCGAGAACGGAACCGAAGACATCATTTCAAAACGATCAAAGGACTATCACCAATTAGCCGTTAATATCGATGACCTCTCTTTTAACCAATTGGTTGAGATGATCACAGCGCGACCAGGGCTTCTTCGGCGACCGATTATTTTCGATGATAAACGATTACAGGTCGGGTTTAATGAAGATGAGATTCGCCGCTTTCTCCCTCGACACATCCGAGTGTTAGAGTTAGAAAAAGCAAAACGACGGGCCGACGTTGGTTAGCGTGGCCGGTTAGTTCAAATGCAGTCGTGTCACAGATTCCCGGGTTGGAGTCGGTGGCACGTTTTAGGTTTAGGTCATTGATGTGATAATGAAGTTGGACGCTGGGTAAATCGAGACGTTCAAACCTGATGTGCTTACCGATGCGTATCACACAATTACCGGTGATGTTTCGGGGAGGATGACTTGACGCAGACTGCCCGTGATTGCTATACTACAGTTATTTACTGTGGGGTTTGTTTGCAGTTCATATCCAGTGATCGATTTCTGCCACAAACGCCGGAGTACACAATCAGATGAGTGTTAAAATATCCTGATTATCAAAAGAATTCAAGCCAGATACTTTACAAACGCCTAAAATTCTCTAGAATTAAAGATGGGTCTATTTTGGTACGGCAGAAAGAGGTGTTGGGTCATGGAAATGGAAAGAATTAACGAGAATACAATTCGCGTGTTAATCGGTAACGATGATTTAACCCAACGGGGGATTACCGTCCTTGATCTGCTTGGTAACCACAAGCAAATTGAAAACTTCTTCTATAGTATTTTGGAAGAAGTCGACGTTGATCATCAATTCCAGGAAACGGATGCAGTTACCTTTCAGGTGTTGCCTAACCGGAACGGCCTGGAGTTATTTATTAGCAAGAGCGGCATGGACGATGAAGATGTTATTGATGGTGACGACGATCAAGACACGAATCAGATTCAGTCAATTAAAGAAGAAGTGCCAGACTTCTTAAAGCAACAGTTGATGCAGACTGATACCGATAGTGATGATCAAGCAACGACACCTACGAATGCGACAACGACACAGGGTGCACCGTTACACACAACGGTGATGAAACTCCGTGAGTTTGACGATTTAATTTCGATTGCCAACGCACTTCACTTATCCGAAGTGACGTCTAGTTTGTACCACTATAAGGATACTTACTACTTGGAACTCGTTTTCCGGGTTAATGAGACGTCACCCGAAACGATTAAGGATGAACTGGCAGTTGCCTACGAATACGCTGAAAAGACACAGATTACAGCTGATGTCTTGGACGAACACGGTAAAAAGATTATGGATCGCACGGCGTTAGAATTAACCCGGCGGTATTTCGATTAACTAAGTGACTAACAGTGGTCCTCGAGGGAAACCTTGAGGGCTTTTTTTGCGTGATTTAAAACTAACGAAACCTGTTACGCGTAGTTAAAGCCAAGGAGGTGACGTCATGTTGACGGCCAATGATCAAACTGCAACCTTGACCGTTGCAACGACCGCTGAACGTAGCGCAGCTTATTTTTGTCCAGGATGTCGGGCGCCGGTGATTTTAAAACGGGGCCTGAAGGTCATTGCGCACTTTGCTCACCGTGCGAAGACGAATTGTCAGTTATTTGCTGAAGGGGAGACGGATGCCCATTTAACGGGTAAGTGGCAGCTAGCGGCATACTGTGAACCAACGCAGGTTGAATTGGAACCTTATTTGCCAACGATCGAGCAACGACCAGATTTGTTGCTGACCACTTCGACGCGGCGGATCGCAATCGAATATCAGTGTTCACCGATTACAATCGCTCAGCTTGATGCGCGGAATCGCGGGTACCGGCAGTTAGCCATCGAGCCCTGTTGGATATTAGGGGATACCTACCGCCTCAAGCTAACTAAACTGGGTCAAATGGATAAGTTCCTTCGTTATTCTGACAAATACGGGTGGCACCTCCTCTTTTGGTGCACGACAACGGGTGAACTTGAAATTTGGGCTGAGATTCGGGTCGATTTTTGGGGACAACTGAGTTATACCCGGTTGCGTCATCATCAGGTGATCGAAAAGGTTCAGCCAATTAAACGACGAACGAGTCAAGACTTTCGACAACGATTGAGCGGTCAACTATTATACAAGCACGCCAGGACGTTAAAGTGGCAAGAATACTGCTACCAGCATCACGGGTTACTGCAGGCAATGCCGGACGTTTGCTTTTCAGCACCAGATTCGATGCCAGTTTGGTTGGATGCGAGTTGCTTATGGCGGTATTTTGTCATTTTAAGATTACAGGAAAAGGCACTGTTAACGGTCGTGACACTTGCACAGTGGCAGGAGTGGGCCAATCAGGCAGCAACCCTCATGCGACCAGCGTGTCTCATTCAGTGTTCTGACGAAACGATTCAGCGAGGGCAATGGCAACAATTAGACACGCTGTTGACGTTGCTCGAGGAGAATGGTTGTTTGAAACGGTTATCCGATCAGCGGTGGCAATTCGTTGCCAACCCACGGTGAACCTGTGGTAAGCTAAGGGTATTCACGAATAATTGATAAGGAAGTGACTGTGTTGGCAGATGAGATCAAACAATTACCAACGCGTGCTGAAGTGGCACCAGCATTAACTTGGGATTTAACTCCCATTTTTTCAGATTTAACGGCATTTAACGATGAATTTAAGGCCATTGACGACGCAATTAAGGGTTTAGCTGACTTACAGGGGCAACTTGAACAAGGTCCCAAACAGTTGGCGGCAGTCATTGAAACAATGATGGCGGTGATTCGCCGGGCCGAAAAGGTGTACGTTTACGCCTCATTGAAGCACGATCAAGATACTGGGGATGCTGATAATCAAGCACTGAGTGGTCGAACTCAAAGCTTGATGACCCGACTTCAAAGCCAACTCGCCTGGTTTGAACCGGAATTGATGGCAGTAGATGAAACCACTTTAAAGCAGTGGTTAACGGATAGCTCGGAATTAAAACCGTATGCACACTACATTGAAAGTGTGACCAGTCAACGCGCTCACGTTTTAACACCAGCAGCGGAGCAACTGTTGGCACAAGCAAGTGATGCGTTAGGTGCATCAAGTAACACCTTTAGCATGTTAAACGATGCGGATTTAGAGTTCCCAATTGTGACTGATGACGATGGTCAAACGGTCCAATTATCACAAGGGGTCTACGATCAATTGATTCAATCGACTCAACCAGAAGTTCGAAAAATGGCGTTTAAGCAGCTTTATTCGACTTACCATCAATTTATCCATACGCTAGCTTCAACGCTGGCAGGGAACGTTAAAACTCATAATTTTGACGCTAGTGTTCATCACTACGACTCGGCTCGACAAGCGGCACTCAATCGCAACCATATTCCAGTTGCTGTTTACGATGCACTGGTAACGAGTGTTAATGCGCATTTGCCATTACTGCACCGATACGTTGCACTCCGGAAGAAAATCTTACAATTACCGGAATTGCATATGTATGACCTCTATACGCCAATTACGGGTGAACCACAGCTAAGTTACACCTTTGAAACGGCCAAGGCTGAGGCGTTAAAGGCGCTAGCCGTTCTTGGCCCAGACTACCTCAGTCACGTTCAAACGGCCTTTGATTCACGGTGGATCGACGTGGTTGAAAATAAGGGGAAGCGGTCAGGGGCTTATTCTGGCGGAATGTATGACACCGCTCCCTACATGTTACTGAACTGGCAGGATAACTTAGAAAGTCTCTTTACGCTAGTTCACGAGATGGGTCACAGTATGCACAGTTACTACACCACCCACAATCAACCTTATCAATATGGTGATTATTCAATTTTTGTTGCTGAAATTGCGTCAACAACTAATGAAAACTTACTGACCGATTACCTGTTGAAGACGTATTCGGATAAGCGGGTTCAAGCTTTCGTGTTGAACCACTATCTGGATGGGTTTAAGGGAACCGTGTTCCGGCAAACCCAGTTTGCGGAGTTTGAACAGTGGCTTCATGAACAAGACGCGGCGGGCGAACCGTTGACTGCGGATGCCTTAAGCAGTGCCTATCTAAAATTGAATCAGCATTACTACGGTGACGCGGTGATCTCAGATCCTGAAATTGCGGATGAATGGTCTAGAATTCCACATTTCTACTACAATTACTACGTTTACCAATACGCAACGGGCTTTGCAGCTGCAAACACGTTGGCTAGTGGTATTAATTCCGGTGATGATGCAAAACGCGAGGCTTATCTGAACTACCTGAAGTCTGGGAGTTCGGCTGACCCAATCGACGTCATGAAGCGCGCCGGTGTTGATATGACGCAAACTGACTATCTTGATAGTGCCTTTGCAGAGTTCGAACGGCGGCTTGATCAATTTGAAGCCTTGGCGGCGGAGCTTTAATATATGTGGATCCAAAAAATGACGCTTAGGCGTCATTTTTTGTGGGTACGTTTGTGTTCAGCGTAAGCATGTTTAGTTTGTGAAATTCAGTGATTCCAGTTTTGTATAGTGAAAGAATGCAGCGGGAGGCTCCGGCGCTATGCGAGGCTGGAACGTAGTGGCCAGATAGGCTTCCAAGCTTCGCTGGGTCGCGGGCCTACGAGCTAGGAATGGCTGGGGACCGCCATGCCGGATCTCTCCGGACCCGCGTATGACTAAGGCGATCGCACCCCGAACCCCACGTGGCACGATTGCCTTAGTCATACCGACACTGCTGAGTCTCGCGCGCCTCCGCCTCCCACTACATGGTGCGCTGTTAGTAACTCAACTATTGACTGCAACAATCTGGAGTTAACGAAATCACATAACGACAACGTTAGACGGTAATTCAACAGCCGCAGAAACGATAGTGGTCAATATTCAGTAACGGCGATGAATCAACGGTGGTGCGATACAAAATCTGCCAGTCATGCACCACGTTAGAGTGGACTTAATGTAGTTGCGTTGACGTTCAGGAAGCCGTTGCAATTCTGAAGTGTTGACTGATGATCAACTTTGTCGTTTGTCGAATCAACGTCGTTCTTGTAGTACTGCCGCAAACCGTGCAACTAAGCGCTTGAGATGATCTGCAATAGTGCCGAATTGCGCAATGTGAGATGGAGGTAGGCGACTAGGTGGATGCTGTGTCGCGATAATTGGTGGTTGTTGGTGCTTTTTTCCAACAACCATCAATTATCGGGGACGAATTCAAGACTCGCACGGGTTTTAGCGAGGCTTGAATTCGAGGACTGAGACCGCCTTTTGGCTCAGGCCGGCCCCACAGCAGGAACCTAGTCGCCTACCGGAATCGTTAATTTACGCAAATCACATTTCACAAACTCACATCAACGATGCTTACGCTGGACACAAGCGTAAGTAGAATGGCGCACAAAAAAGCCCGGCGATCATCGCCGGGCAAATAATGCTAAAATCCCATGCTACAACACGTGAAGATTAGGGTTAGTCAACTGGCCAGAAAGCGCTTGTTGAGCTAATAACCCATTGTGTTCGCAGATTTCGTATAGTGATTGGTAGGTCACATCTGAAAGTAAGAGGCCACAGTCTGAGACATCCGCGTTGTAGATAATTGCTGTTGAAGGCGTATCGACCTTCATCTCAGAGGCGAGACGTTGGTCAGCTTGGAAAGCCCGTTTCGCTAAATCGGACTGACGATCTTCTTCAAACATCGGCAAATCTAATTTGACGGCTTTAGCGACATCAATTGCAAGGTCGTCTGAATAGGGCGTTTCAGCTTCAACCAAACGATCCTGAAGGGTCAATAAGAATTGACGACCCTTTTTTTTGCCTTGGAAGAGCGCAGCTTTATAGTCTAAGATAATGCGGTAATGTAAGTTAAATTGATCGTTACGAAGACTCAAATCGTGGCAATCTTGATGAGTTGATTTCAGGTGTTGATCGATAATCTGCGGATTGAGTAATGGGATAAATTGATAGGACACGTCGCCGAATACTTGATCGGCAAGCTTTAGGATACATCGTTCCGACTTCATACAGCGACTGCCTAATGGGTTAATAAAAAGGTACACTTCTAACAAAGTTTTTTCCTCCATTATTTAGTCGTTAGGTACTAACGACCATCGGTTCAAACACAATCATATAGCATTCGTGATGAATTGCAAGTAAGTTGTTTGGGACACCCAAGGGGACTGTTACTGAATTGGCACAGTTAAATTACTTTGTCGTATCACGTATTTTTACCGGGTTTTGTCAAGAAAAAAGCGTTGAAGCTGAATGACTGGTCTAGGTTATTGGTGTTGTGTTGGAATTGGTTGCGGTTACTTAGTCAGTGACAATCTAGTAAAATCAGCCTTCAAGGCGGCTAACCGATTGTCCGGTGAAAACAATGACACAAATGATTTATGTTTTGCCGAAATATGATAGAATTGAGGGTGTTTGTTGCAGATTGTACAAACAAACACCAAGGATTTCGAGGTGAATGGATTGATTGAGAATTGGGATCACTTTTTCCTGCCCTATACCCAGGCAGTGGATGAGTTAAAAGTTAAATTACGGGGTATGCGAAAACAATTTCAAAATCAAAATCAACGACCACCAATTGAATTTGTAACGGGGCGGGTCAAGCCGGTGGCAAGTATTAAAGAAAAAATGACCCGTCGCCATGTGAGTGAGGAACGTTTGGAACAAGATATGCAAGACATTGCTGGGTTGCGAATCATGTGCCAGTTCGTGGAGGATATCTATCAGGTCGTTGACCTGCTTCGAAAGCGGTCAGATATGACGATTTTGGAAGAACGGGACTACATCCACAATGAAAAACCCAGCGGCTACCGCTCGTACCACATTGTAATCGAGTACCCGGTTCAAATGGTCACGGGTGAAAAACGAATCTTAGCTGAGGTTCAAGTTCGAACGTTAGCCATGAATTTCTGGGCAACGATTGAACATTCTTTGAACTATAAGTATCAGGGCGCCTTTCCAGAAGAGCTGAGCGCCCGACTGCAGCGGGCTGCGGAAGCGGCCTTTAAACTCGATACTGAGATGTCAGAGATTCGCGAAGAGATTCAGGAGGCCCAACACCTATTTTCATACGGCAAGGCGCCGACTGAACGGACAGATGATGAGAGTAAGAAGGATGATCAACGGTGAAAATATCGATTTTTAGTAATCCGGGCGACGCTTCTAAACAAGTCTCGGACGCATTAAAGGCCAAAATTAAGGCTGAAAAATTAACACTGGACGATGAACATCCTGATATTGTGATCACGGTTGGGGGCGATGGGACGTTATTGACGGCCTTTCACCACTTTCGGGATCAATTAGCCACGATTCGGTTTGTTGGGATTCATACGGGCCATCTGGGATTTTACACGGATTGGCGAGACTATGAAGTTGATGAGTTGATTGATAGCTTAGCGCATGATAACGGTCAAAGTGTCAGCTATCCACTATTGGATATTTTCATCAAGTATGGCAATGGTCAAAAGGAACGGTTATTAGCTTTGAATGAAGCAACGATTAAAAAGGTGACCGGGACGATGTTAGCTAACGTGTACATTAAAGATCAATTGTTTGAGGTGTTTCGAGGAGACGGCCTTTGCGTTTCAACGCCAACCGGTTCCACGGCTTACAATAAGTCGACCGGTGGGGCAGTCCTTAGTTCGGAACTGAAGGCGATTCAAGTCTCAGAAATTGCCTCGATCAATAACCGGGTGTTTCGAACGCTGGGGTCACCAATCGTCATTTCACCTAACGAATGGGTGCGAGTTGAACCGGTCAATTCCGATGAAAATTTGATGACGTGTGATCAGATGATGGTGGAAAATCGCCTGATTGACTCCGTGACGTTCCGGATTTCAAAACAACGGATCAATTTTGCACAGTACCGGCATACCCAGTTCTGGAAACGGGTTTCTGAATCCTTTATCGGGGTTAAACCAAATGATTAAGTTTTCATGGCCCTATCTAGGGGATGTTCCGATTTACGTGCGGACTTTTTTGAGACAGCAGGGAATCAGTCGGACTTTGTTGAAGCAAATCAAATTCAGTGGGGGCAACATTCAGGTGAACGGTCAAGTTGTGCGGGTGACCCACCGGATGGTAACTGGTGATCAGTTAACCGTCACGTTACCACCTGAAACGGCGAGTGAACGGATCAACGCGTCTCAAGTACCGCTGTCAATTTTATATGAAGATGACCACTTTTTAGTCGTCAACAAACCAGCGGGAATTGCCTCGGTACCGTCTCATTTGTATCCCGATGATACGCTCGTCAATCGCGTTAAGGGGCATTTAGAGGCAATTCAAGCGCCAAGTCAAGTGACCCATATTGTGACGCGGCTTGACCGGGAGACGAGTGGTGTGGTGATTTTTGCCAAGCACCACTTTGCCCATACCGTTTTGGATACACAGTTGAAACAACATGCGATTCGAAAGACTTACGTTTGTCTGGCGCAGGGGCAGTTTGCCAAGCGTCACGAGCTGATTGATGCGCCGATTGGTCGAGTACCGGAATCATTTATTAAACGGATGGTTCGCCCAGATGGAAAACCGGCGCAAACTGAGTACTGGCGAATCAATCAATTTCGGGAAACAGCACTATTACGTGTTCGGTTACATACGGGGCGAACCCATCAGATTCGGGTTCACCTGTCGGCTTTAGGACATCCGCTGATTGGCGACTTTCTTTATGGCCAGCAAACCAATCCTTGGATCCATCGACAAGCCTTACACTGTGCCGCGGTTAGTTTTTATAATCCGTTTAGTCAACAAGAGGTGACGTGTTATGCACCGTTACCGGCGGATCTGGCAGCGGCAATTCAAGCAGAATCTCAGCTATAAATTGGTCGAGTCCGAATGGTAGCTACTAAAAAACGTCATGGCTTCCTAGAAAGAAGTCATGGCGTTTTTTAACTCATTTAGTTAGTTAGTGGTTTGAAAGGGACGTGCCACAGCAGTAATACCAAGCTGGGCTTCCAGTTCAGTCGCGTCCGTCACGTTAAGGGCGACTAATTGGATTCCAGCAGCGGTGCAGAGATTTTGAAGTCGGGAAAGATCGGCCGTTTGTTGATCAGCATGACCGCTGGCATAAACCCGTTCAAAGTCATGATCAGCCAGCCAAGTGATCGTTTCGGCTTGAACGTCGGGGGCCATGTCATCGATGCCGTTTGCAAAGGATAACGACATCCCACCAGCTGCCGCAATCAAGTTGGTCATCGCTTCAGTATCAAGCTGGTGATCAGGCGTTAAGGCGCTAAAGATGGCGGCATCAGCACCAAGTTGCTGGGCTTCTAATAGGTCAGCCTCCATAATTTTTAGTTCCGGATCAGTGTAGGCAAACGAATGTGCGTTGGGGTTGATCCAAACGCTGAGGGTCGCTTCGTGATCATGGGCGTATAGCGTTGCTTCTGCAATCATGCCTTTACTGGGGGTAACACCGGCGGACGCAATGCTTAAGCGTTGGTGTTCTTGATGAATAGCAGCGGGTAGGTCGGTGTAGGTTTCGATAATGGGTTCTGTTAGAATCAAAGTGAGTCTCTCCTTTAATAGTTGCGTAACATCGGTTGCGCGGTTAATGAATCGATTATAAACTGTTACGATAATTATGTCATACTTAGCGCGCTCGAATAATGAAATTTCACTGAAAATAATTAAAGTTGTGGGATGGGAGTGGGAAAGTTGAAACGAACTGGACACAGATTAACGAGTTGGTTTGATGATTAGTTTACTGATTTTGCTAAATCTATTGATTTTAAGTCGGCTACCCGGACTTTGGACACCAATTCGATCGTTGTTTGATATTTTAGGGATCCCAATTATTATCGCAGGGGTGGGGTATTACTTGATCAATCCACTGGTTGATCGGTTGCAACGACGATTTCATGTTAATCGGCTGGTGACGATCACTGGTATCTTTTTGATTATTATCGGGTTGATCGTCTGGGGGCTATTTACGATCGTTCCCATTATTCAAGAGCAGTTTTTATCGTTGCTGCGTAATTGGCCGCGTTACTGGGATCACTTGGAAGCATTTGTTTTACAGGCCTTTCCGGGAGCAACATTTAAGGAATTTCGTGGTCAAATCACCAATCTAAACCAAGATCTTGCGGCCGTACTCAGTGGCGGCAAACAATCGCAGTTTATGAAGTTGTCGTTGAATTCATTGGCGAGCTTTGTATCGCATTTGTCGACCATTTTGATTGCGCTCATTACGGCCCCGTTTATTCTGTTTTACCTGTTGAAAGACGGTCAACGGGTGCCATCATACTTGGCCCATTTTGTACCTTATCGAATGCGGGAATCGTTTTTACGAATCTTGACGGATATGAACCGGCAAGTTAGCAACTACGTTCGGGGACAACTGACGGTGGCCTTTTTCGTTGCCGTGATGTTTTCGGTTGGTTACGGGATCATCGGGCTTAAGTTTGCGTTGCTACTCGGGATTACCTCAGGTATCTTGAATTTGATTCCATACCTAGGCTCTTTTCTGGCGATGGTGCCATCAATCGTGGTTGGCGCGTTTATTTCACCCGTGATGCTGATCAAGGTGCTGATTGTCTTTGTCATCGAACAAACCTTGGAGGGCCGGGTGATCTCACCATTGGTATTGGGAAATACCTTGTCGATTCATCCCGTGACGATTATTTTCATTCTGCTGGCTTCGGGGAAACTATTCGGCATTGTGGGTGTTATCTTGGGTATTCCCGGTTATGCGGTGTTGAAGGTCATTTTGACAGAGCTGTTTCATTGGTACCGGCAACATTCGGATTTTGAGAAGCAATCAGAATGATTAGGCTGGTCTACTTCGGAAGCACAGTAAAATCTAAATGATGGCGCTTTCAGTGAAAACGGTAATTAAAAACTGGCCGATAGCCACGCTTGGGGGGACCTGGATGATAAGGTCGCCCTTGCGAATTAGCTTGCATTATTCGTGATTTAGTGTTAAATTATTCTTCGAGAAATCGTTCGGGAGCGGATGTCGAGAAATCGTCAGCCACTGTCGAATTTGCACTTCATTAACGCAGTTCCTCGCCGTGTTGACACCGAGGGGTTGCGTTTTTTTCTGTCTACAGGTAGCATTTAGATAACTAAGTGATGAGAGCGAGGAAGTTGTAACATGGCAAACCACATTGTTTTATTTGAACCACTTATGCCGGCCAATACCGGGAATATTGCTCGGACTTGTGCCGGAACGGACACCATTTTAGATTTGATTGAACCACTGGGCTTCTCAGTTGATGATGCGCATTTAAAGCGGGCTGGATTGGACTATTGGGATAAGGTCGATATTCGCTACCACGATAACTTGCAAGCGTTCATGGCAACGGTGCCGGATTTATCACGGTTGTTTTTAGTTTCTAAATTTGCGAACTATGCGTACAGCCAACGAGATTATACCGACGTTGCTGGTGGTGACTTTTACTTCATGTTTGGTAAGGAGACAACGGGTCTGCCAGAGCCATTTATGCGCCAACATACGGAACAAGCCATTCGAATCCCTCAAGATGATTCTCATATCCGGGCACTGAACTTATCTAACTCCGCTGCCATCGTGATTTATGAAGTTCTGCGCCAGCAAAACTTTGGCCACCTTGAGCTAAGCCATACGTACGAAAACGATAAGTTAAAATAAGGTGCCAAAGTAGGAGGGCGATTTTGTGGCACAGAAACGAAAAACAACCCGCCGGAAAACAACAACCTCTCGGCGCCGACCAACTAAACGGGGCCGAAAGACGAGTCAACCGAGTTACACCGTTAACCTGATTGGCGGCATCGTTGCAGCGCTCTGTTTACTTGCGCTCTTTCAAACTGGGTTTATTGGCCGGTTCGTTGCCAATATTCTTCGCGTAATTGTTGGGGATACCTACGCCGTTCCCGCTTTACTGGGAATCGCTGCTGGTCTTGCGCTGGTGGTGACCGGCAAGTGGCCACGGTTACCTGGTCGTTATGTTTGGTCAGGTGTTTTGCTTTATCTCGGTGTGCTGTTATGGTTAGAAGTTTCGGCGTTTTTGCAGCTCAACCAACACACTGGGTTTGTGGCGTACACGTGGCAATTAGTTGGTGATGATTTTGCTAACGATAGTGTGAATGCCATTCTTGGTGGTGGGACGATTGGGGCGCTGATGCTGACCGTCACCAGCTTTTTAGTAGCCTTTGTCGGGTCTCGTATCGTTGCAGTCGTACTGATGTTGGTCGGTGCAATGATTTTGTTCAACGTTTCGGTTGGTCAGGTCATGCACGTGATTGAAGTTGTTGCGGCCTTTTGCTGGACTAAAGCAGGTTGGGTGGCTGATCGGTTGATGGCGGGGATTGCACGTTTGAAACAGATTCAGGCTAACCGACCGAAACGGCCAGTTAAGCAACCTAAGCCAGCGGTGACTGAAACTACTGCGCAACCAGAAACCACTACGCCGCTGACGGCACCGGAAGATAAGACATTACCAACACCGGTAGCGGAACGGTCAACGACTGCAGATACGGTACCAATTAACGTGGCGACGCAACGCAGTAAAGCGCCGGCTACTCCTCCGGCTCAATCAGCGGCTGAGGAGGGCGATGATGAGCCAATTATGGTCTCATCGGTGGATGAAGATCCTAACTATCAGTTACCGGATACTTCACTATTGACGCCGATTCCCCAAAAGGATCAAAAAGATGATTATGATCTGATCGAAAAGAACACTAAAATTCTAAAGCAAACCTTGGACAGTTTTGGCGTTGACGCCGAAATTAAACACGTCAACTTAGGGCCTTCCGTGACCGAGTATGAATTGCATCCTGCAATTGGGGTCAAGGTATCTCGAATCGTTAATCTGGCGGATGATCTTGCACTAGCATTAGCTGCTAAGGATATTCGGATTGAAGCACCAATCCCTGGCAAGTCGCTTGTGGGAATCGAAGTGCCAAACCGCGAGATTTCAACGGTGTCGTTTCGAGAAGTGAGTGAAGCAGTCCCACATGGACCAGCACACTTATTGGAAGTCCCGTTAGGACGCGATGTAACTGGGCAAGTGATCACCTCTGATTTAACCAAGATGCCTCATTTGCTGATCGCGGGTTCTACTGGGAGCGGGAAATCAGTTGCGATTAACGGGATTATTACCAGTATTTTGATGAATGCAAAACCCAATCAGGTCAAGTTGATGTTAATTGATCCGAAGAAGGTTGAATTAAGCGTTTATAATGGGATTCCTCACTTGCTGACACCAGTGGTTTCTGAACCGAAAAAAGCAGCGCGCGCGTTGCATAAAGTGGTTCACGAAATGGAACAGCGTTACGACCTGTTTGCTAAAGTCGGCCAACGAAAAATCTCGACGTATAATCAATTTGTTCAAGAACAAAATCAAACCACGGATAAGCCGTTACCAACATTGCCTTACATTGTGGTGATTGTCGACGAATTAGCCGACTTGATGATGACGGTGTCCAACGAAGTGGAAGATGCCATTATTCGCCTCGCCCAAATGGGGCGGGCAGCCGGAATCCACATGATTATTGCCACGCAACGGCCATCGGTCGACGTTATTACCGGTTTGATCAAGGCTAACGTGCCATCCCGAATCGCGTTTGCAGTTTCTAGCGGGGTTGATTCTCGGACGATTCTGGATGCGAACGGTGCTGAAAAGTTACTTGGACGCGGGGACATGCTGTATCAACCTATTGATAAAAATGCCGGCATTCGGGTTCAGGGCGCCTTTATTCCTGATCAAGACGTTGAACGGGTGACCGACTTTATTCGTGAACAGCAAACGGCTGAGTATGATGAACAGATGATGGTAACGGATGACGAAGTCACGGAAGAACAAGCCAGTTCTGAAGATGAATTGTTTGACGATGCATTAAACTTTGTTGTTGATCAGCAAAAAGCCAGCACGTCATTGTTACAGCGTCACTTCCGAATCGGTTACAATCGGGCAGCTCGCTTGATTGATGATTTGGAACAAGGTGGTTTTATTGGTCCGCAAGAGGGCAGTAAACCACGACAAGTTTATAAGCAAAAACCGCCAACGGATGATGAACTTTAAGTCAGCGGTTGTTAGCCACCTATCAGTATCTGATGGGTGGTTTTTTTGATTGTGTACACTATCGCTTGTGTCCAGCGTAAGTGTGCGAAGTTTGTGAAATTTGGCTTCGTTTGCGCATTAATCATGGGTTATATTGTGGAAGGATGCCGCGGGAGGCTCCGGCGCTATGCGAGGCTGGAACGCAGTGGCGGGCCTACGAGCTAGGAACG
>NZ_BAABMI010000073.1:0-18118 GCF_054785195.1 Secundilactobacillus muriivasis
GTCGTAAGTCGTTCAGTTAAGCACTTGAGATGCTCTACAACAGTGGCGAATTGCGCCGATGTAAGATTTCGGTAAGCGGCTAGGTGGATGCTGTGTCGCGATAATTGATGGTTGTTGACGAACTTCCAACAACCGCCAATTATCGGGGACGAATTCAAGACTCGCACAGGTTTTGGCGAGGCTTGAATTCGAGGACTGAGACCGCTCTTTGGCTCAGACCGGCCCCACAGCTGGAACCTAGCCGCTGACCGGAATCGACAGTTCAAGCAAGTCACGGCACTTCATAAACTAAACACACAAATGACAGCAAATAGCGCCGTTGATTCCCCAAATTCAGGGGCAATCAACGACGCTATTTCAACGACCGAAGTCATTGTATTCTTAAATGCTTATTTTGCTTCGTAATCTTCAAACTCAGCTGAAGCCGTTTCTGGGAAGTTATCCCGAACGATCTTGGCACAGCGCGCACAGAAGTGTGGGTAAGCTGAATCGCTACCAACATCTTCACGGGTCATCCGACAACGATCACAAACGTCACCGTCAGCAGCAGCAACTTGAACAGCCACACCGTCATCAAAGTTTTCAGCTTCGGCTGGGGCGTCTGCTAAAGCAGCCACCGTTAAGCCAGAAACCATCAAAACCTGTTCGACGTTAGTTGCCAAGCTATCTAGCAATTGGGCGTGCTTGTCATCCAAGTACAACGCAACCTTAGCATCGGCAGCCTTCCCAATCAATTTTTGATCCCGGGCTTCTTCTAAGGCCTTCAAAACATCGCTTCGAACGGCCATGAAGTTATCCCAGTTAGCAACCAAGGCATCTTCGCCATCAAAGGTTACTGCCGTTGGCATTTCGGCCAATTGAACGAAATCTTCTGGTTCCTTGAAGAATGGCCACATTTCTTCAGCCGTATGTGGCAAGATTGGGGTCATCAACTTCGTCAAGCCAACGCCGATTTGGTAGAGAACGGTTTGCATTGACCGACGTGAAGCACTGTCTTGCGCGTCAATGTAAAGGATATCCTTAGCAAAATCAAGGTAGAAGGCTGACAAATCAGTAATGACAAAGTTCATCAATTCCTTGTAGATGTCCAAGAAATCGTACTTGTCGTAGTTGGCCTTTACGTCAGCCACTAACTGATTGAACTTCGCCAACATGTACTTATCAGCTGAAGCCAATTGATCCGTTGCAACGGCATCCGTTGCAGGATCAAAGTCGCTCGTGTTCGCCAAGATGTAACGCATCGTGTTCCGGATCTTCTTGTAAGAATCCGAAATCTTGACGAAGGCGTCAACTGACACCCGAACATCGGCACTACTATCAACTGAAGCCACCCAAAGACGGACGATTTCAGCCCCCATCTTATCAATGATTTCAGATGGTGCGATCGTGTTGCCCAACGACTTGCTCATCTTGTGACCTTCGTGATCCAAGGTGAAGCCTTGTGACAGGATGCTCTTGTACGGTGCGTGACCTGAAACCGCAACACTGGTGATCAAACTTGAGTTGAACCAGCCACGGTATTGGTCAGACCCTTCAAGGTACATGTCAGCTGGGTAATCGAGTTCTGGCCGTTCAACCAAGACACCTTGATGTGACGATCCTGAATCGAACCAAACATCCATGATGTCGTTTTCCTTCGTAAACTTACCGTTTGGTGAGTGTTCTGAAGTAAAGCCTTCTGGCAAGAGGTCCTTTGGTTCGCGATCGAACCAAACGTCTGAGCCGTATTTTTCGAATAATTGAGCCACGTGTTCGATGGTTTCTGGGGTGATAATGGCTTCTCCATCTTCACCGTAGAAGATTGGGAGTGGTACGCCCCAAACCCGTTGACGTGAAATGACCCAGTCACCACGGTCACGAATCATGTTGTACAACCGCTTCTTACCCCAATCTGGGTAGAAGGTCACGTCATCAATTGACTTCAAAATTTCGTCACGGATCTTATCCACTGACGCGAACCACTGTGGCGTTGCCCGGAAGATAACCGGCTTCTTAGTCCGCCAGTCAAATGGGTAACTGTGTTCGTATGGCATGTAATCCAGCAATAATCCGGCTGCTTTCAGCTTGTCCAATGAGATTTGGTTGGCATCTTCATAGAAGACCCCTTCAAAATCGTCACCGGCTTCACTAGTCATGTAGCCCTTATCATCAACTGGCACGAGAATGTCCAAGTCGTACTGCTTCCCAACCCGGAAGTCATCTTCACCAAAACCAGGAGCGGTATGAACCAACCCAGTCCCGGCATCAAGCGTAACGAAGTCGCCCATCATTGTGACCAACTTGCGTTCTGGATAGAATGGGTGTTGGCATAAGACGCGGTCAAGTTCTTGACCCTTAACCGTCTTCAACGTTTGAACGTCTTCCCAACCGAACTTCTCAGCACAGTCAGCCAACAATTCAGTTGCCACAACAAACTTTCGGTCTTCGCCCTTAGGCTGAACAACCGAGTAGTCAAAGGTGGCATCAAGGGTGATCCCTTCGGAAGCTGGAATCGTCCATGGGGTCGTCGTCCAAACCACCATGTATGTATTGCCGTTTTCCAATACGCCCTTACCGTCAACAACTTGTTCGCCGTAGAAAGCAGATGGTGACGTTACGTCATGGTATTCAACTTCAGCTTCAGCCAAAGCTGATTCTGATGACCATGACCAAAAGACAGGCTTCTTACCTTTGAAAATCAAGCCACGTTTAGCAAATGCACCAAAGACCCGAACTTCTTGTGCTTCAAATTCTGGCTTCAAAGTCAGGTATGGGTTATCCCAATCACCAGCAACCCCTAAGCGCTTGAATCCCTTACGTTGACGATCAACTTGTTCCAACGCGTACTTACGACAAAGTTGACGGAATTCAGTGGTACTCATCTTCTTACGGTCGTAGCCTTGTTGGGTCAACTTTTGTTCGATTGGTAACCCGTGAGTATCCCAACCAGGAACGTAAGGTGCCCGGAAACCGTTCATTGACTTGTAACGCACGATAAAGTCCTTTGAAACCTTGTTCAAGGCATGGCCCATGTGAATGTCACCATTCGCGTATGGAGGACCATCGTGTAAAATAAACGATGGTTTGCCTTCATTTAATTTTTGTCTCAGTTGGTACACATGGTTATCTTCCCACGCCTTTTGACGTTCAACTTCCTTGACTGGAAGATTACCACGCATTTTAAACTTAGTTTTGCCTAAGTTAAGCGTATCCTTAACCCGCATGTGGGGTCCCTCCTTTTAATAATGGGTTAGTGCACAAAAAAAGACTTCATCCAAAGGGACGAAATCTTCGTGGTACCACCCAAATTTAGAAAACTAGTTTCTCTTATCTTAACCGTTAACGGGGTTGGACCGGCCTGACTTACTTATCAGTCAGACAACTAGAAGATGATCTATCACGTGACAGTGGCTACCGGACTTTCACCTCACACCGGCTCTCTGAAGCATCTCACGCGACTTGCTGTTCTCCATCGTCGTTTAAATTAATGAGCAGTTTTCTCCTCATCGTCTGGGAAAATGACCACCGTCTCAGTACTCTGATCGTGGTTGGGATCAACTGGTTGATCCGCATCATAAATCTCATCCGCAGGTTCTTCTGCTTGTGAAGTCGAGTTTACGCCATCTTCCTCGTCATTGTCAAGGCTACCTGCCGCAATTACCTGTTGAATTTCGTCATAGGATGACGTGCCGTCGTCCTTTAACAGGTTATTCCAGTTGTCACTCTTGATTTCTTCCAACTGACTTTCAAGCATGACTTGAAGTCGTTGCCGAAAGACGCGAGTGCTCTTCTTCAAATCATCGGTTTCAACGGCTAAGGTCTGAGCCCGTTTTGAGGCCTCTTGAATCAGCTGGTTGGCTTTTTCAGTCGCTTCGCTGACAATGTCATTTGCCTGCTTTTGGGCCTCACGGTTGATAATTTCAGCCTCTTTTTGTGAGTTTGACCGAACCTTATCGGCTGCTTCTTGGGCCACAATGATCGACTGGTTCAACGAATCCTTTAAATCGTTAAAGTACTTGAGTTTTTCGTTTGCAGAAGATAACTGTTCCGTCAAACTCTTGTTTTGATCCAATGTGATCTGGTAGTCTTTAATGATTTGTTCCAAGAAGTCGTTTACTTCGTCAATATTATAACCACGCAACTTACTTGAAAATTCCTTGTTATGAATATCTAATGGGCTCAGTACCATAGAGCTCCCTCCCCGTTTGAGTTACTTGTGCAATACCGCTAGTGTCACCTTAAGCTTATCTTTTTTGGTCACACCATCCACGCTAGTCAACCGAACGCGGCCAAAACCACGAACCGAAATCACGTCTTCGTGCGCCAGTTGATAATCTGGTCGTTCAAACGGATTCCAGTTTAGCTGAATCCGCCCCGCTTCAATCAACTGTTTAGCGTGGTGTCGTGATAAGTGAAATCCCGTTGCGACCACGTTATCCAACCGTGCAGATGACAAGGTCGTTGATTCTTCTTCCCAGGCATTGAGTGGTATCAGATGCGCCGATAAATCCAGTTCATTCAACCGCACCTTAATCTTACCCATTCGATCGACTTGAGAAGCAATATAGCGACTCATCTCGTTGGTCGTGTAGACCTGCCAAGCTTGACCGTCAGTAATAATATCCCCTAATACTTCACGATCGATTCCAGCCGCCAACATTGACCCTAAAATCTGCCCGTGATGTAACTCAGTAAATTTCGTTGGGTAATCGATGTCAAACAAATTAAGCTCAAAATCAGCTTCACCGATCTCAAAGTAGGCCGGATAAATCAATCCCCGTTGCATTTCAGCGCCGGGATAACCACCATTGAGCCCTAATTTCAGCTCATCGTCACGGTTAACCAACGTTTCTAAAATGTACTGTTGCCTGGGATTCAAGAAATGGGTCAAAATCGGTCGGTATTCATCACTAGCCTGTTGAATCCAACCAGTGGCACTTTCAACAAACGGTGCTTCTTCTCTACGAAAATGCTGCGCAACGGTATCAGCCAACGTCCAAATCCTCCTACATCGATCCTAGTACCAGCCAAGAAGCCGAAACAGTAACTCCTCAACGTAGTACAGGCCACTTCGAATAATGCCAAGCACAAAGATGGCGACAACTGGTTGAAAGCCCAGCATCCCAACGTGTGCAAAATTAAACCAACTTTGAAACGGTTCAACGATTCGACCTAAAAACCGGCCAAAACCGGTTTGATAAGCCCCTGGAAACCAACTCATTAAGGCATACACAATAATTGCTAGCATGTAAAGCCCAATGAGTTTTCCTAATCCAGTAAAGATTAAAGCGACAATTGATGCCAAAGACTCACTCCTTATTTAAACGTTTCGTTAATACTGGCTGAAAGATCACCTGAAATTTCAAAGTTATGTGGGGTACACAGAAAAATTGGGTTCCCAATGCGTTCAATGTCCCCGTCGATTGCGTAAACGGTCCCCGTTAAAAAATCAACGATTCGCCGAGCAGTCGCATCATCAATTCGCGAAAAGTTAACGATCACGGCTTGATTTGCCAACAACTGGCTCGCAATTTCTTGAACGTCCGAATACAATCGGGGTTCGTACAACGAAATCTTGTTCACCCCAGGTCGCGGTGCATTAATGGACACCACTTTATTATCATGCCGTGGTCGTTTTGCAACGACCGACTGCGGTTCAGTTGGTTCCTGCGAAGGTTCGACCTGTTGCTCATCAGTCTCATAGTCATCATCAATTCCAAAGAAACGGCTCATACTAAACTTGCCCATCGGTGACGTCCTCCCTTCAAAATTTCGTGGTTTGCCAGCGAATAACTAATCGTTCTTACGACGGTGCTTGAAAAATGGTGGTGTGTCTAACCCAGTATCATCAGAGCTTGGTGCATCAGTATCATCGTTGTTGAACACGCTAAACTTTGGCTTAGCAACGCCGTCAAATTCACTGGCTGCTGGGCGCCGGTTTTGCGTATCATTTTGTGATTGGTTAGCTTGGCTGGCGCCAAAGCTACTAAATTGGTCAGAATCTAATCCGGCACCACGGTCGTCATGGTTCACCATGTGGCCGTTAGTGGTGTCGTTACTTGATAAGTGACGTGCACTTCTTGAGGCGTTTTCGGCTTCGCGCTTACGTTGGTCGATCCCGGTTGCAATTACCGTTACACGAACTTCATCGCCGAGGTTTTCGTCAATTGACGTCCCGAAGATGATGTTCACATCGCTGGTTGCAGCCTGTGACACGATTTCAGACGCAGCTTGGGCTTCAAACAAGGACAAGTCTGGACCACCGGTAATGTTTAATAACACTTGTTCAGCACCATCAATTGACACTTCCAACAGTGGCGATGAAATGGCCTTCTTGGTGGCGTCTTCCGTCCGGTTTTCGCCGTTGGCAGAGCCAATTCCCATCAAAGCAGAGCCTTGATCTTGCATAACCGTCTTCACGTCCGCAAAGTCCAAGTTCACGTAGCCAGGACTGGTAATTAAATCAGAGATCCCTTGAACCCCTTGACGAAGCACGTTGTCGGCTTCTTGGAAGGCTTCCATCATTGGGGTCTTCTTGTCGACGATTTCAAGTAAGCGGTTGTTAGCAATCACGATCAACGTATCAACGTTGGCCTTCATTGCGGCAACCCCTTCAGCAGCGTATTTGCCACGCTTAGGGCCTTCAAACGTAAATGGGCGAGTAACAACCCCAACGGTTAAGGCACCCTGTTCCTTGGCAATTTTAGCCACAACTGGGGCCGCACCGTTCCCGGTACCACCGCCCATGCCGGCAGTAACAAAGACCATATCAGCACCATCAAGGGCTTGGCTGATTTGTTCTTCACTTTCTTGAGCGGCCTTTGACCCAATCTCTGGGTTTGACCCTGCACCAAGTCCACGAGTTAATTTCGGTCCTAATTGAATCTTAGTTTCAGCTTGTGAGGCCTCTAAGGCTTGCACGTCCGTGTTCGCAACGATAAACTCAACGCCCTTAACATCTTCCGTGATCATCCGGTTAACCGCGTTGCCACCGCCACCGCCGACACCAATCACTTTAATGTTGGCGCCACGATTTTGTGTCGAATCTAACGAAAATTCCATTTCAAATCCCTCCAGTAATCTAATTAATCAAAGAAATCTCTAAAGAATTTCCTGATTCCTTGGCCGCGCTTCTTCGGCTGTTTTGCTCGTGTATCGGTTGATGCAGGTGTTGATGGTGTCTCGGTCGTTGCCGTTGGTGCGACTGACTGAGCGGTCGTTTGTTGTGCTTGTGCTTGCCGAACTAACTGTTGATTACCAGTTAATGCGGATTGAACCAACAAGGCCACTTCACTCATCTGGCCCCGGTAGTTGACCAGCGACAAGGCTTGGGTGAACGATGGGTGTCGCAACCCCATTTGGTCTGGGATCGTAACCCGCACAGCGGTATCAAACTCGGCTTTAACCAAATCCGTGATACCAGGTAACGCTGCTACCCCACCAGTCAGTACGATCCCACCTGGTAATGATAACGCGTTTGTTGCTGACAACTGTGTCTTTAGCTTACCGAAAATCTGTAAGAGCCGGGCTTCGATAATTTCAGCCAGATACTTTTCTGAAATTTCGGTTGGCCGACTTTGACCAACAACGTCAACCGGAAATTGATCGTCTTCGGAGGCTCGACTTGAATCTGCATAACCGTAGTTACGCTTCAACTTCTCGGCGTTTTCAATCGAGGTGTTCAACACGACTGAAATATCCTTGGTGATGTAATCGCCACCCTCAGGATCAACCTCAGCGTACTTCAACCGGTGATCATGAATCACCGCTGCCGTCGACTGACCACCGCCAAGATCGAGTAACACCGTCCCGAAGTCCTGTTCACCATCACTCAAGACGCTCAGGCCCTGAGCAATTGGACTGACCACTGCAAGCTGAGGGTTTAACCCCGCCTGTTCAACCGCTTTTTTGGTGTTATGTACGATTGTTTTAGGTCCTGTAAACAACATCCCGTTCATTTCCAACCGAACCCCCACCATTGAGCGGGGATCCTTAATGCCGTCAAACCCGTCCACGATAAATTCATCGGGAACGAGGTTAATGATTTCGCGTTCCGGCGGCAAGTTTTGAATAATGGCCGCCGCCGCGACATCTCGAACATCTTGGTCGGTAATTTCCCGGGCCTGATCACCAATGGCAACCAGCCCACTAACGGGTTCAATTTTTAACATATTCGCCGAGATACCCACAATAACATCGTGGATCTGAATACTTGCTTTTTCTTCAGCCGCCTTCACCGCACGCTTGATCGCTTCACTCGCTTTATCAATATCCACGATAACGCCACGACTCAGACCATCTGAACGCTCATTGCCAAAACCTAACACATTGAGCTGTCCCTTCAAATACTCTGCCACGATTACTTTTATTGAGGTTGTCCCGATATCAAGTCCTACATACATACCTGAAGTATCCATTTGCAGGAGCCTCCTCTTAATTTCGACTTTTAATGTGTGATCCGTGAAAATAGTCTTAGTTTACTATTCAGTTTACCACAAACCCATACCCCGAAAAAAGTGCAGAGTGTGGAAAAAAAGCAGTTATCTCGCGCAATACCGCCGATTTTTACTGAATATCCCGTTTTAGATTGAAACCGTTCCCTTTTCTGAAAATGTCGTCGGTCAATTTAGGCTTAAATTTCCCTAAATAGACCCGACCTCATTGTCAAAATCAAGAACGGTTCTCACTAAAATGCATACGAGTACGCCCCAACTTCTAAGTTAACCACGCCACTCGTTTTCATCTTCGCTGCAATACTTGGATAATACGCCATCTTCGTCGCAAAAGTCGACAAACTTGCATAAACTTCGTTCCCGTCGTTCATAAACAAGTGGATGCGTTCCGGGTTAGCCTTGGACGGCTTAAACTGAATTTCCGAAATACCCGATTTGATCTTCTGCGGTAACTTCGCATACTGTTTGATCATGGCGGCTAATTTAGTTTGCGAGTTGAACTTATCGTAAACCGGATAGCTCCCCGTTGGTTGCGTTTGGCGCTCATTGGTCACCACACCACTTTCAAGGGCAACTCGGTAGTAGCCATTAGCTGGCACGTACCCGGCTGTTCGATATTCGCTGACGTGAATGGTCAATACGTTCATGTGCGTGATCGACAAGCGAATCTGTTTAATTCGCGCGTTCTTAGCAACCACGCGTTTGGCAATGGCCTTTTCTCGCCCACGAACTTTATAAATCGAATTTCCCCGCTTGATTCCCGTCATCGCACTCAACTGGTTCACCGATAACGCTTGATTACCAGTGACTTTAATCGTTGAGATGTGACTGATTGGCGTTGCAAAGTACAGTGCAACCACCAACACAACGGTAAAAAGACCAATCACGATTCCCATCCGTTGGGCCAGCCGCCGGTGCTTTTGCCGGAGCAATTGCGGTAACTTTTTGCCAATTCGAGTCTGCCGGTGCTTTTTCTTAGCCGCTGCCTGTCGGTGACGCTCCTGATCTTGATACTTTTCCCAGGGGGTAACGGCAACCTTTTGCTGTGATTTTCGTCGATCGAGGTTAAATTTCATCCCACAACCTCCTAATGTGTCGCAACAACGTCCCGTAATAAGTCCAACATTTCAGTTGCAGCATGGGGCTTGCCCATCCGCTTAGCTGCTGCCGCCATCGCTTGGCGTTTTGCATCATCCGTCATTAACTCATCGATAGCTTTCAACAAGGTCTCACTCGTCAGGTCACTTTCTTTGACCATCACAGCAGCTTGTTGGCTGACTAAACTCATCGCATTTTTCGTTTGATGATCCGCCGTCACGTACGGACTTGGAATCAAGATTGATGGAACACCCAGTGCCGTTAGTTCAGCTAACGTTGTTGCGCCAGAGCGCCCGACGACTGCAGCGACCTTTGGCAACACTTCTGGCATGTTATTGACATAAGCTTGAATCGAAATATTATCCGCCGATTCAAGTCCAGCAACTTTCGCCATCACATCGTCATAGCGCTTAGGACCAGTCACAAACACGACCTGGTACTGACGTTGAGCCAGTTGTGGTAACGCCGCAACCATCACCTGGTTGAGCTTAAGTGCACCCTGACTCCCACCAACGACCATCAACGTGGGAATGCCGTCCTTAAGGCCAAAACTCGTCAGGCTAAAGTGGCTCTCAACGTTCGCAACTTCTTGCGCCCGCGGATTTCCCGTCATCACCACTTTTTCAGTTGGAAACTGAGCACGAGCGGCTTCAAAATTGATGGCGATACGATCAACGTACCGACTGAGGAATTTGTTCGTCATTCCCACCACGCTGTTTTGCTCGTGGATCACCGTTGGAATGTGTTGCTTAGCTGCCGCGTAGAGCACGGCTCCAGACACATAACCACCGGTTCCCAACACAACGTCTGGTTTAAACTCGCGCACTAGTTTCTTCGCTTGATGCACACTCTTCAAAAACAAGTACAGCGTCTTAAAGTTTTCTAACGATAATGACCGCTTAAACCCTTGAATCGTCATGGCTTCAAAGGGAATCCCCAGATCGGGCACAATTTTACTTTCAATTCCGCGATGCGATCCCACGTACAAGACTTCGGCATCGGGATCTTGACGCTTAAGTTCGTTGATCACGGCTAGCGCTGGGTAGATGTGGCCCCCAGTACCGCCTCCTGATACCATTAACCGCATTACAGCTCCTCCTTTTGACCAGTGACTTTTTCAACAGCTTGAATAAACTTGTCACCCCGGATTTCAAAGTTCGGGTATTGATCCCAACTTGCATTAGCTGGTGACAATAACACGATATCTCCCGGTGCACTAAGCTTGTAAGCAACGGGCACGGCAGTTTCAGCGTTTTCGCTAAATTCAATTGTTGGGACGCCAGCCTGTTCCGCGGCGTCCTTTAAGAGGTCTTTAGTTTCACCAAATAACACAACGGCCTTCACGTGGTCCTTGAGGTAAGGCACTAACCGTTCGAACGTGTACCCGCGATCCAAACCACCTGCCAACAAAATAACCGGTTTGTTAAAGCCCTTCAACGCCATTTCAGTTGCTTCGATATCGGTCGCTTTAGAATCGTTGTAAAATTCACGGCCCTCACTCGTTAACACGTACTGGGTCCGGTGACGAACGCCACTAAAGGTCGTCAAAACATGCTTGATGGCGTCGTTTGATTTTCCTTGAATCTTGGCAACCGCGATGGCTGCCAACGCGTTTTCAACGTTGTGCTCTCCAGGAACTTTGATCTCACTCGCCGCCATAATGGCATCTTCTTGATAGTATAGGATGCCATCTTGTTCGTAGGCCCCAGCCTTAGAAACCGCCGTCCGTGAAAATGGCACGATTTGGGCGTGACTTTGTTGGCTTAATAACACTAATTCAGGTGAATCAAAGTTCACCACGAAGTAGTCGTCAGCCGTTTGGTTAGCCGTGATGCGCATCTTGGCTGCCACGTAGTTTTCACGAGTTTTATGGTAATCCAAGTGGTTTGAGAAAATGTTCGTTAAAACAGCGATGTGGGGATGAAAATCAGTCGTTCCCAACAACATAAAGCTTGAAATTTCCATCACTAACGTATCATCGGCCGTTAACGTTGGTACCACGGAACTGGCAGGAATACCGATGTTGCCCGCGTAAGCACTCTTACCCGCTACGCGTTCTTGATTCATCATTTTATTGATCATCGTGGTCGTGGTAGTTTTACCGTTACTCCCAGTCACTGCAATCAATTCGGCTTCTGAAACTTCACTGGCGATTTCCACCTCGGCAATGATTGGTAAGTTTTGATCAACAGCTGCTTTGATCAACGGCACATCGTACGGAATTCCGGGATTTTTAACCATCAAGTCAAACCCTTGATCCAGTTGATCTGGCGTTTGCTTGCCAAGTAAGAGCTGGTATCCGCCCTCGTCAGCTAACTGCTGTGCTTCGGGGTTATTCGCTAAGGGTTGTTGGTCACTGACCGTTACCTCAGCGCCCAATTGTTTGAGTAACCGCGCTGCGTTTAACCCACTCTTGGCTAAACCAACCACGATAACCCGCTTGTTTTGATACGTTTTGATTTGTTTCATGAAATTCCGCCACCTATAAAGTTTTTAAGTTTACCACATTGCCCAGATTCCAGTTAACGCAGTGATCAAGCCGACTGCCCAGAACGTTAAATCGATCCGCCATTCACTCCAGCCCTTCATTTCGAAGTGGTGGTGAATAGGCGACATCAAGAAGATGCGCTTCCCAGTGAGTTTGAACGAAAGCACTTGTAGCATCACACTGAGCGTTTCAATGACAAAGATCAACCCGATCCAAATCAACGAAAGTTCGTGGTGCAAGAGAATCGAAACGGTTGCTAACGCCCCACCAAGTGCCAAAGAACCCATATCACCCATAAAGATCTTAGCTGGTTTATGGTTGTAAATCAGGAAGGCTAACAAGCCACCGACAACGGCGATACAAAACATCGCAACATCGAGTTGCTTTTGGTGCCAGGCCACGATTGCGTAAGCCGCAAACGAGATCGACCCTAAACCAGCAACTAACCCATCTAAGCCATCCGTTAAATTAACGGCGTTTGAGAACCCAACTAACCAAAAGACAATGAAGAGCACGTAAACGTACCCTAAGTTTAAGTCAGGCAGACCTGGTAATGCTAATGACAGGGGCAGGTTTTCGTGCAAGTAAACCAAGAAGAACACGACAGCACCCACGATTTGACCCAGTAATTTTTGCCAAGCCTTTAGCCCTTCATTTTGACGCCGGAACAATTTGATTGAATCGTCCCACATTCCCAGCAGTCCGTAGACGATCAGGATGAACAATAGAATCATCGAGGCCGGTGTTAATAGTCCCGTAATGGCCCCACTGACCAAGGTCGCCACGATAATGGCGAGAATAAACATCAACCCGCCCATCGTTGGGGTCCCCGACTTCTTTTCGTGCCAAGTCGGTCCTTCTTCTCGAATCATCTGGCCTTCATGCTTGGCCCGAAAATACCGAATCAGTGCCGGCATACACACCGCCGTCACGATAAAACTAATCAAAACTGCTAACACTAAACTCATCTGCTTCTCCTCTTATACCCAAATTGGTTATTTAACACTTAATTTAACGGTTAACTGGTTGGTGCCGGTTAGTGATTTACCAGCCGCAATACTTTGCGACTTCACGTAGCCACTGCCGCTCGCAGTGACCTTTAATCCCAACAGCTCACCCAATCGCAACACATCGCTCTTAGACCAACCACTGAGATCTGGCATCGAGCGTGTGCCACTCGTCATCAAAATGACCCGTTGTTTGGCCATCACGACTTGACCGGCAGTTGGTGATTGTTCAAGCACCCGGGTTCCCGTCCCGACAGTTGTCACCCGGTAGCCCTGAGCCGTTAACTCACTCTTAGCCACCTTCACTGACCGGTTAACGTACGACAGCATCTTAGTTGACGCCGTTGCGTTAGCAGAACTGTCCTCTTGAAGCGCCCGTTTCATGACTGGCTTAAACACATCTGCCAACAGTTGCGTTGCCGTTTCAGTTCCAGGCAACGTTGGCTGTTTCATCGTAATGTACATAATGTACTTCGGGTTATCAGCTGGTGCCATCGCGGCAACCGAGTACAGGTAACTATTATCCCCAGATAGATAGCCTGACTTACCATCGCTCACCTGAGCCGTCCCGGTCTTAGCCGCGATTTTAACACCCTTAATTTTGTAATCCGAGCCGATACCATAACTCTTATACACAACGTCTTCCATGTGCTTGCGAACCGCTTTAGCTGTGGCTGAAGAAACCGGTTGGCCAATGACCTTTTTACCATATGATTTGACCGTCTTCCCGGTGTTCGGGTCGACGATTTTACTGATCAAGTATGGTTTTAGCATTTTACCATTGTTCCCGATTGCTGACAAAGCCTGCATCATCTGCATCGCAGTCACTTGGATCCCTTGGCCAAATGCCGTGTCGGCTTGCTCGATCGTATGCGTAAACTGCATACTGCCGGCCTGCTCGCCAGTTAACCCAAAATGAGTTGATTGCAGGAACTTAAAGCGTTTGATGTACTTCTTCCAGGTTTTAGCACCCATTTGCTGTTCCAAATGTGCCATGGCAACGTTACTTGAAAGTGCAAATCCTTTATTGTAGGTGATGGTTCCCCAACCACTTGTGTTCCAGTCAGGTACGACCCGATCACCAATTTGATAACGACCAGAAGCATAGGTTGCATTCCCGTTATAGTTGCCACTATCAATTGAAGCCGCCATTGTGAAAATCTTCATGGTTGAGCCAGGTTCATATTGGTCTTGTAACAGGGTGTTACGCCAGATTTGACTTAGGCCCTTCCCAGTTTGCGGGTTAAAGGTTGGTCGCTGAGTAGCCGCTACAATGGCGCCCGTTTTGGCATTCATTAACACCGCATTCATCGATTTGGCATTGGTTTTTCCTTCCAAATTAGACATTTCCGTTTCCAGCAAGGTCTGCAATCTCGAATCAAGTGTGGTATAAACATTATCGCCGTTTTTGGGCTTTCGATCCTTTTGCGTTGAGCCTGGAATCTGATAGCCATTATTATCTTGTTTAATCTTTTTGAACCCATCAGTGCCCTTTAACAGGGAATTATAGGTACTTTCGATGCCCATTGCCCCCACTAACTGACCCTTAGCGGTCGTTGTCGTATTACCAATCAAGTGCGATGCAAAGATGCCGTTCGGATATAGTCGAGCTCGCTGTTGCACAAAGTTTAACCCGGTTAAATGGGCCTTTTGAAGCTTCGCCTTCGTTGAAAGTGAAATGTTTTGCCCCGCCGCCCCGAACTCAACTTGAAAGGTGTTTTGCTTGTCAGGCGTTAAATAAGCCAGCGCCTTTTTGCGACTGATTGGGAGATATTTAGCCAAAATTCGCGCGGTTCGTTGCTTGTGCGTGACGTACAACGGTTCACCTGCTAAACTCTTCTGGCGTTTGTCTAACACTGCGTATAGTGAATAGGTACTCGTATCCTCCGCAATCGGTTCGTTTGACGCGTCATAGATGGTGCCCCGCTGAGCCTTTAACGTCTGAGTTGCCGTATACAACCGTTGCGCTTGGGCGCTCAGATTAACGTTATCGATATTTTTACCAATTGAAATATAAGAAAAACGAGCAATGAATAGCACAAGCACGATCGTGAATAACATCAGAAGTGTCCTTCCAAAAACCCTTCGGTTACGACGTGCTTGTTGACTAGTCACCGTTCGTTTAGGTGATTGTTTCATTTATTCACATTCCTTATTTTACCGTTCGAAAGTGACATGCCATTCTTTTTTGCAATTTGTTCTAAGCGGGTACGATTCAGAAGTTCATTAATTTGTTGCCGATGGTTGGTGTTTTGATTTTGGGTCGTCGTGATCTTTGTGTTGATATCTTGCAACTGTTGTTGCGCAGTTGAGACCCCTATCTGTAAACTCACCAACCAAACACATAGCCCCAGTACGACCAAACCACAAGTTGTCAGTAGACACTTTTCAAACTTAGAGAGTGCCAGCCGACGCGGCCGAGTCGCAATTTGCGGCGCTGTTTGAGTATGTAGCGGTTTTTGAGGTAACTCCTGCAACGGTTCATGTTGGACAGCTTGCCTCGCCAAATTATTCTGAGCCATAA
Source organism: Secundilactobacillus muriivasis (assembly GCF_054785195.1). Classification (NCBI taxonomy): domain Bacteria; kingdom Bacillati; phylum Bacillota; class Bacilli; order Lactobacillales; family Lactobacillaceae; genus Secundilactobacillus; species Secundilactobacillus muriivasis. Next base: position 15,550 of record NZ_BAABMI010000073.1, read on the forward strand.
CGTCATCATCCTATTCCTTAATCAATATCCTTGTGCGTTTACTTTTTCTCGATCACTCGTAACTTGGCACTGTGCGCCCGATGATTTTCAGCTAACTCTTCTTCGTTAGGTAAAATCGGCTTTCGAGTCACGAGTTTAAAGTCCGGTTGTAGTTCTGCGGGCACAACTGGTAATCCAGCTGGTAACTCCGGTAAACTACTCTGTTCCTTAAACATTGTTTTTACCAAGCGATCTTCTAAAGATTGAAAAGTGATCACGCTGATCCGTCCCCCCGGATTTAACAGCGTTAACGCTTGTTCCAGTGAATCTTCTAATGCTGACAATTCGTCATTAACTGCGATCCGAATTGCCTGAAAAACCTTCTTTGCGGGATGGCCCCCATGCCGTCTCGCTGCTGCCGGAATACCGTCCTTAATGACCTCAACTAATTGTTCGGTCGTTTCGATCGGTGCAACTTGGCGTTGGCTCTCAATTTTACGCGCGATCTGCTTTGAGAACTTTTCCTCACCGTACCGGTAAAGGATGCGAACGAGATCCTGGTACGACCAGTCGTTGACGACTTCCCTAGCTGTCAACGATGCCGTTTGATCCATTCGCATGTCTAGCGGTGCATCGTAACGGTAACTGAAACCACGTTGCGCATCATCGAACTGAGGTGATGACACCCCTAAGTCGTAAACGATGCCGTCAACACCAGTCACGCCCCGAGCAGCTAATTCCGACTTGATTGCTCGGAAATTGGCGTGAATTAACACCAACCGTTGATCTGCAATTGCGTCAGCGCGCTGCTCGGTGTTGTAATCGATGGCCGTTTGGTCTTGATCAAAGGCGTACAATCGACCGGTAGTTAACCGCTTCAAAATTTCACCCGTATGACCACCGCCACCAAGCGTGCAATCAACGTAGATCCCGTCAGGCTTAATTTGAAGAGCCTCAACGGCCTCATTTAATAACACTGTCAGATGGTGGAACGTTGCCATAGTCTTCTCCTCTGCTTCTCATCCAAAGATTGTCTAAAGTTCGAAATCAATTAAATTCTCGGCAATTTCATCAAAATTGCCTTCCGCTTGCTCAGCAAAGGCCTGCCAACGGTCAAGACTCCAGATCTCAAACCGTTCGGAGACCCCAACGATCACACACGCTTTCTCTAATCCCGCGTGGGTGATCAGGGGCTGGGGCAGATTAACCCGCCCCTGCTTGTCAAGTTCGCATTCCGTTGCCGCCGAATAGAAAAAACGAACAAAAGCTCGCGCATCCCGTTTGTTCAACGGTAACGTCGCTAGTTTTTTCTGAACGACCTGCCACTGTGACATGGGATAACCAAACAAACAGCCATCCATGCCACGCGTGATCACAAAGTTCGTCCCTAACTGCTCACGAAACTTTGCGGGAATAATCAACCGGCCTTTGGGATCGATCGTATGCTCAAACTCTCCCATGAACATCGCGATCGCCTCCTAATTTAAGCCAATTTACCTAAAGTTTACCACACGCCCCCACTTTCTACCACATCTCACCAAGTATTTATTCAAAAGATTTAAAAAAAACCGACCAAAACGAGTTTGGCCGGATAATTACCCACTTGTAAGCGGGTTCAAAATGATTAAATTGTCTATCTCAGGAAGCTGCTCACAAGTGTCACAATGTACATGACCAAGAGCAAGAACGCACTGATGCGCCAGTAGAATAATAAGAACCGATTCCAAAGCAATTCTCCCTTGGATAACCCCCATGCGAGGGTCAAAACGATTGATATCAACATCCAAATCACAATCACGGTCGCAAACCAAGGATCATCCCACCGGTGTGCTAACAGCCACATGAACCAAAGGCACAACACTGGTAGCAGATCAAAGTAACGGACTCGTTTTAAAAATTTAAAGGGTGGTAACCGTCGAAGGAGGCGAAATACAATCAGTAAGACCCCCAATACTACCACTTGAATAATCGGATTAGACAACCGACTCACGCCTCTCAATCAAAATAGTTTCTCTATTGTACGGAATTCATTAATCAGGTTCAAGCGCAGAACGTTTACATGCCGACAACCGCCCAGTTGCAAGTCTGTCAAATTCAGACTAGTTCCACTTTACCTTAAGTTTTAATTTTTTATAAATTCACTATTAACTCAATAAAAAAGCGCCCAACACCTGCTGCTAAGCAACGGTAATGCGCGCAATGTCGTTTGACTTCATAACTGATCTCGGTTTTAGAATAGTCCTAATGACCCAACAGCCGACGCTACAAGCGAGCCCACGGTCACAATGATCATTAACCAAACGAACACCATCGTGATCTTTTGGAAAGTCGACTTCTTTTTCTTTTGCATAGTTTGCACCACTTTTCAAAGTTTTACTTGAAACAGTTTAACGTGAACCGCGAATTAAGTCAATAAAGAGCCAGTAATTGTTCTTGGCTTTAACATATGCTTACGTTTGTGTCCAGCGTAAGCATTCTTCTGTTTAGTTTGTGAAGTGCGGTGATTTGCTTGGACTGTCGATTCCGGTCAGCGGCTAGGTTCCTGCTGTGGGGCCGGTCTGAGCCAAAGGGCGGTCTCAAACCTCGAAGT
>NZ_BAABMI010000074.1:0-17606 GCF_054785195.1 Secundilactobacillus muriivasis
AAACGTAAAATTCCCATCAAGCACTTGAATCATGTGTTTGATGGGGATTTTGGAGTTTCTGGTGAATAATTCAGGAAGTAGTATCAAGACGCTTGCAGAGAATTTTAGATATGCTGTAGGTGTTAGTAAGCAGGAGATATTAACTCGTTATCAAACAACGCTTGCCAAAATTGATGACACGTATCAAGAGATTATTAAGCAAATCTATGTTACTTATGACCGTCTTGATAAGTTAGGTGACTTAGCACACGATTTGACGTTAGCGGCTAATATCCAGTTAAAAAATACGGCTAACTATGCTAAAGCTAGTGGAGTAGCAGAAGAAAAGGTTTTAAGAACGAATGATGATGTGTTGAACTTCTTTAATGAATAGTAGTGAATAGCATTAAAAATAAGTAACTTGAATACCTAATTATTTGATTTACGTTTATTGAATTAGTAGAACGGTAGTAGGTAGATAAAAGTCGGGATTATAATTCTTGTATTTATAAGAATTATAATCCCGACTTTTGTAAGAGAAATAGTTATTATCCCTTGAGTGTAGATTAATTATTAAAATAATGAACCAAAGAGTTTAACAACAATATCATAGCCGAAGCAAATAATTGCAACCACGCATAGGAGTGTCCCCACCAATCCGACTAACATAACAGGGCCAGCAGTGGACATCATTGAATAACTAGGAATGAGACCAATCAATACCTTTAAGATAATTCCAATTGCACCTGTGAAAATACCAATACGATCAATAGTACCCAATGCTCGTATAGGGGTACCTTTATGAATGAAGAGAATAGCTATAAATAAAACAATTACGATAATTTACATGATTATCTTATGATAGATATTGATGTTGCATCAACCCTATCTCCTCCCCAATCCCCCGCACCAAACTCTCCGGCCCCAACACCCGCACATTACTCCCCTGACTCAACAACCACATCATCACACCACGCTCCCCAAACACCTCAGCCTCAATCACCACAGAACCGCCAGCATCCGGTTGCCGGTTCCGCACCCCGTCATCAGTAATGAGTTCCTCATCACCATTGGCCAAATACCGCTTCACAACCCGTGCAGTTGGCAACCGGTCCAACGCGGCCTCAACGATGCCCCAGAACTGGAAGCGTACGGTGATCAGAGAGCCGGGGTACATGAACTGGATGCGCTGGCGGAATTGGCCGTCTTCGAAGCGGTCGGCGCGTGAACGGGTGATGGTGGTGTCAGCGGTAGTGTAGGCCTGAATGCGGTCGGCGCGGTAGAGGAGGTTGGACGCATACTTTTCGTTGTAGGACACTACGTAAAAATAATATTCAGAGAAGATAATGGCCTCGGGCAAAATTGTCCGGGTGACCGTTTGCTTGTCGCGACGCTGGTAGGTAATGACCAGCGTCTTTTTTTGTCGAATGGCTTGGCTGAAGTCCCAGAGGCTGTTGAGGAGGTTTTGATGGTGATGCACCGGTTCGTAGAAGAAGGCCTCGTTCTTGATAATCGGTTCGACGGCTTTGCGGTCACTGGTTTTGATCAGTTGAAGTAGACCGCGCAACGTGCTGTTGAGTTCCTGCTTATTGAGTGCTCGGCTAGCCAGTAGCACCTTGATGAGCACGAGAACTTCTCGAGGTGTAAGTTCATGTTGTTCGGACACGAGTTGGTAGCCGGCGTCGGTGTGCACGATGGATTGGTGCGCGCTGGTGTCGGCTAAAAAGACGTTCAATTCACTGATGTCACGCTGAATTGCCCGGGGGCTGACCCCGAATTTCTGCACGAGGTCGGCCTTTTGAAGACGGGCGCCGTTGAGGAGGTCGTAGAAGATTTGGAGTTGCCGAAAGTTTTTAGCCATTTGATCACCTTTTGATTCTAGTAGACGAAATCTGTCTATCTAATTTGATACCTTGAGTATATCAAAAAGGAGTGGTGAAGATGACAGAAATCGACCAACAAGCCCTACACGAACTTTATAGCCAGTTAAATACCTTGGTGGGCACCGAAAATATGTTGAAGATCTGGCGAGTATTTAACGGCATGCAGGTGACGTTTCCAGCACACCTCTACAGCCGCCAACTTGCGGCGTTACGGATTCAGCAACAGTACGATGGCACCAATACCCGAGACCTCGCTCGGCGGTACCAGTACTCGCAAAAATGGGTGCAGCAGGTGCTCAAAGCACAGCGCAAATAATGGCGTTTAATAGTGAACTTTCCAAGGGGAGTTCAACCGAAGAGTGCCGTATCTAAGCCGTTTTCTTGTTGTTAAGATAATACTAATAAGAAAGGGGAGGGGTACGTGACAGAACCGGTTGACAAACGACTGTTGCAGCCACTTTACGAACGCCTAGAACAGTTACTGGGACCAGAAGCGATGTTAATGGTTTGGTCGGAATATAAGGGGACGCAGATCAACTTTCCGGCGCACTTATATAACCGCGAACGCGTCCAGCGACGGCTAATGCGAGAGCACCTCGATGACCGCCCGCAACAGCTTGCCAGAAAGTACGGCTATTCGCAAAAGTGGGTCCAACAAGTCCAGCGTGAGGGACGCCAAAGGGCTGAGAAGCAAGATCAATAAACAAGGGGATGTTTTGAATGAAGTTTTGTCCAAATTGTGGGAATGCGTTACAACCAGGGGTTAAATTTTGCCCAGCGTGTGGGATGAAGATTGAAGCGATGCAGTCAGTGAATGCCCAGCCGGTAGCCACTAAATCTGATGTTCAATCAACGAAGTCAAACGATTTACAAGCGACCGGCTCGACGGTTGCGTCGGTCGCTCAGCCGACTGATACAGGCAATGGCGAATCAGTTCAGCAATTGCAGTCGGAAGCTGGTGACGAGAATCGGACCCGTGACATAAACAACGCACAAACGGTATCGACTAGTCAACGGATGACGACTGAGCAACCTGCGCCAGATACGCAATCAGCAACTAATTCACAATCAAAGCAACAGGCGCAGACTAACCAGCAATCTGCCTATCAACAACAAGCGCAGTTCAACCAACCGTACAATAACCAGCGGACGCAACAAGCAATCCCAGATCAACCCCAACTCGGGTTTGTGGGGAGTGTGCAGTACGTGTTACAACACGCCTTCGAGTTTAACGGCAACGTGCCAGAAAGTCGGAAGTCGGTGTTTTGGTGGGGGTATTTGGGCATGTGCATCATCAGTATCATTTTGGCCTTTATCCCGGTCGTTGGCGTGCTGCTGGATATTGCGGTTCAAGTTTTGTTGATCTCAGCTTGTATGCGGCGGTTGGCCTACATTGGACAAAATACCGGAGTGGCTTGGTTGCTGATTATCCCAGTTGTTGGTCTTTATCCATACTTCCTCATGCTCCTCGATAGAAAGGTGGCCTGACGATGAAACGACGGGATTTAATTGCGCTGGCGTTGGCAATCGTGGTAATCCTGGTTGGTGGAACGTTGTTAGTGAAGACGCGGTTGGTAACGTCTAAGACGCAACTGTCAGAGCGGCTTTCAACGGCGGTGGAAAAGCAGGATAGTAAGCTGTTTTTGAAACAATTTGATAAGGAGAGCCAAGTGTCGCGATTCGCTAACCTTGGTGCCAAAGGTGTTTTGAAAGACTGGCAGAAAAACGCTACGATTTCTGATAAAGAAATTGGCAATCGGCTGGTGAACGATAAAAACATTGCGGGTGCTGAATATTACTACCAATTTTCGGTTCAAACGCGGACGAAGTTCCTGTTCTTTAAGGACTACTACATGAGTGCGAGTTTGACGAAAATTAAACCGGATGCGGATATTAAGAAGGCCGAGACCACGGTTAACAAACAAAAGGTAAAGGTTAGCGACTTCAATGATGAATTTTTCCCAGGCAAGTATCACTTCGACAGCAAGTTAAAGCAGGATGGCGATACGGTATCGAGTTGGTATGATTTTGTGCTAACCGGGGATCCGGCGCAGTTCGCATTGCCGTTTAATTTTGATAGTAGTGATTACAGTGATTCGGATGACACCGACTACGATGACAGCGCCGATGATGAAGATTCAGCCAGCACCGACAAAGCCTACGCTACGATGAACGATTCTGAGTACGAGAGTAAAGCGGATGAAATCGGTGATGCACTCGATAAGACCTATGGAGAAGAGCAATCAACCTATAGCTCATACGATGACAGTCAGTATCCAGATTATCAGGGGAATACGAAGTAACGATCGTTAGGAGGAAATGATAATGATTAAAGGCACTTGGACCAAAGCAACCGCAGTGATGTTAGGAACAGTTTTGATGGGAACGGCAATCGTCCCCGCTATCGATCAGCCGATGGCGGCTGGCACAGTGAGTGCGCAGGCGGCGGAACGGACGAGTAATAAGGCGGATTTTGAAGCTGTGAAGAAGGCGTTGTCTGAAAGCAGTACCACGACTCAAAATTATATTGCGAAAAGAGTTAATTATGAGGGTAACGGGACAATTACATCTTCGTACGCGCTGCCTAATGATAGTACTGGCAGCATGCCGTACGTCATCAATTCGATCGCGTATAGTTCAGTGTATAATGCACCGTTAAATGATAGTGGGGGTGTTGTTTTAGGATCTGATTTTGAACAGGACTGGGCAGCGGTAACTGACCTTTACCACTATTTCGCGCCACGTTTTTCAAGTGAGGACCAAGCGCAACTGGCTGATATGTATGCGCAGGTCCAAAATAAAACTATTCAAGAGGGAAAAACGGATGCCGTTCAACATTTTGGACTGACGTTAAGTACTGACGTCTTTGAATACGGCGCCATCGTCTACCACACACCGGCTGCTAACAAGAGCACAATTTCAAAGCTATCAGCTAAGAAGACCGCTTCGAAAAAGTACGTCAAGGTTACTGGAACGGCCAAGTTAACGAAGTCAGCCAACTACGCGCGCATCAAGACGTATAAAGGTTACCGCTATGCTAAGTTGAGTAGCAAGCACACCTTCAGTAAGACCATCTACGCACCAAAGGCCAAGACGGTTAAGGTGACGGTTGGTCATTATACGAACGGTCACTATACAGCAGTAACGGGGACGAAGACTGTTCGGGTGAAGTGAATCATATTAATGCTAAATTAAAATACGGTATGGACTTCCATTTCGAAAGTTCATACCGTATTTTTTAATGGTTATAAAAATCTGTTGTTATCCCCGCGGCAACAACGTCCCCAACAAATCAATCACCCCACTAGTCGCACTAGGAAAGGCAAAAATCTGTTGTTGCAGTTGGTCAGCGGTAAAGCGGGCGTTGATGATCAACGTCAGTAAGTTAACCAAATCATCACCATCGTCAGCGTATAAACTAGCGCCAACCAAGTAACCGGCCTTATCAAAGACCAAGGTTGCTTCGGCATCCAACGCCAACTTGAATTCGAAGGCTAATTGTTGACCAAATGGCACAACTTGGGTCCGGTAAAGGTCTGTGTGAGCTTCAGCTTCCGCAACACTCACACCAACTTCAGCTAACCGTGGCATGGTGAAGACCACACTGGGGATGGCTGGGTAGCTGATTGGGTCGGTGCTGCCTAGAATTGTGCGTGCGATGTAGTTTGATTCAAAGGTGGCAGTTGGTGTCAACTTCGGTTGGACTTTATCGATCACGTCGCCACTAACGAAGATGTTTGGCACAGTCGTTTGAAGATGATCGTTGACCTTGATCCCGCGGGCGGAGGCCTCGATGTTGAGGTCTTCTAAGCCGAGGTTTTCAACGTTAGCCACCCGGCCAGTTGCGCCAAGCACGTAATCAGCATCGATGGTCAGGCCACTCTTAGTGGTAACGGTGTAGGTATCGTCAGCTACTGAAACGGCAGTTACCGCTTCATTAAAGTGGAATTGAACGCCTTGCGCTTCCAACTTCGCTTGTAGTTTCGCCACGTAGGTTTGATTAAATGCCCCCAAAGCCCGGTCGCCAAATTCCACAATATGCACTTCGCGGCCCATCGTTGCAGCCATGGTAGCAAATTCCATCGCAATCACGCCGGCGCCAATGAAGACGAGCCGTTGTGGCATTTCTGGTAAGTCTAAGAATTCACGGCTGTCGTGAATGTTTTCGTTACCTGAAATTGGCAGGGTAGCTGGCCGTTGGCCGGTCCCAATCACGATGTAGTCACTGGTGTAGGTCTGGTCGCCGATTCGAACGGTGTGGGCGTCCGCAATCTTGGCGGCGCCAGTCAACAAGTCGATGCCCATTTTAGTAAAGAGTTGGCTCATCGTGGGTGCCAGTGGGTCGATGACGTTGTGCTTGTAGGCCATCAAGGCTGGCCAGTCGATGGTTGGGACACTGTTAACGCCGTGACCTTGGAAGCGTTGAAGCTGTTCAGTTAATTGAAAGGGACCGTCCAGCGCGATCTTAGCGTCGCAGCCGTAGTTGGTGCAGGTGCCGCCAACCAGGTCTTTTTCAACAATGGCCACTTGCTTGCCGGCTTGCTTTAACGCAACGGCTGCGTGCCAAGTTGCGTGACCGGAGCCGATAAAAATAACATCATAGTTCATATAAATGCCTCCAAGAATTTAATTAGTCGTGCACGATTGATATGGGGTAAGAAAACCGCTTTAGTCGTTAAAAGCGGTCATCAGTTTTTGATTGAGGGCGAGTGCTTGCTCGTAATCATCGATGGAAAGGTCGTGGCGTGCCAAGCACGTGGCGAGGGCGTCGTGGATCGGCGCTTCGTTCTCACGGGCCATGTCAGTTAAGCTGACCAGTAGGCGACGTTTGTCGTTTTCTGGATGCGTGCGGCTGACCCAACCACGGTCTTCAAGTCGCCGAACCATCGGCGTCAGGGTATTGGAATTCAGGTGCAACGTGGCGCCCAAGTCCCGTAACTCGCGGTGATCGTTTTCCCACAAGGTCGTGAGCAGTAAGTACTGCGGGTAGGTGAGGCTGTAGGGTGTCAGCGCTTCTTGATAAAACTTGTTAAACAAACGATTGACGTTGTAGACGCTGAAGCAGAGCTGATCTGCCAAGTGAACGTGAGTCGTCATGGCGCACCTCCAAATATTAGTCGTGTACGATTAAATTTTATATTACACGTCTTTTTAACAAATAGCAACCGTTAATTTAGCCGTTGATCCAGTTGGCGATAATGTCCGCCACGAAGGTTTCGCAAATTGCGGCCGCTAAACATAGTGGCACAACAGCTATCAGGTAGCCTTTGAGGAGTGGTCGCCAGACTGGCATTAGCGGTTGCGTTGTTTCGGTTCGTTTGCGCCAATGATGCCATTTGAGGCGGATGATGCGATTGATTTCAAATAGGAAAGCGGCCAAAACACACATTTCGGTGTACTCCAGTAAGCTGTGTGGCAGGCTGCCAATTAGAATTGCCAGACCGGCACGAACACTGTGGCGTAGCGCGATGCCGTACAGAATTCCGGGCAGAATCGCGGTTAGAATCGAATTCCAAAGGTAAAGGTAGCCGATTGGTATCAGCGATAAGACCAGCATGACCAACGGAATTTGAACGCCGTTGTGTAGGAAGTAGGCGCCGACTAACGACCAACCCTTGGCGTGTGCAACGGATGAGGGGGTAGCGTTGCTAGCGGTGTTGAGCACGTGGCTCATATCGGGATTAATCAAATAGGTGACAATGGCGGCCAGCAAGGTGAGACTGATCATTAAGCTTTGGAAGCGGATGGTGCGGTGAATAATGGCTTGGTTAGACATATGTGGCGCTCCTAGATTGAATTTTTAAGACTGATTTTAGTATGGCAGAGGCGAAGATTGCAGTCAATTCGGTAGGCGCTCTTGACAACACATAGATAATCGTCTATGTTTTACGTATAGACAACTATCTATTTGAAATGGGGTGACAATCAGTGACGAATGAACAGTACGTGGTCGCTTTAAAGGCCATGGCGGACGCAAAACGATTGAAGATCATTGATCTACTGTCGTGTGGCACGATGTGTGCATGTGACTTACTCACGCATTTTGACGTGACGCAACCGACCCTTTCTCATCACATGAAGGTGCTAGAAACGGCGGGCATCGTGTCGTCTCGGAAATCTGGGAAGTGGCATTACTACACGTTACGGCCCGAATTTATCCAACAATTTAAGATCAGTACGGCAACGTTGTTAGATGAACAGTCGGATTGCCAGTGCCATGATGAATCAGCAACGTGTGATAACGTGATTTAGTTAGAGGAGGAAGTAAGAATGGTAGCGTTGTATGAACCGTTGACGAGTGAGTTAACGCATTACCTATTTTTTACTGGCAAAGGTGGTGTTGGTAAAACTACGGTGGCGACTGCTACGGCGGTTAAACTAGCGGATGCCGGTCACCGAGTGATGATCGTGTCAACTGACCCGGCAAGTAACTTGCAGGACGTTTTTGAAATGCCATTGACGAATCAGCCAACACCGGTTAAAGCTGTTTCAGGACTGGATGCAGCTAATTTTGATCCGGTCGTTGCGGCAGCAGAATACCGAGAAAGCGTGATTGGACCGTACCGAGGGAAGTTGCCAGACGCGGCGATTGCGAACATGGCGGAACAGTTATCCGGCTCATGTACGGTTGAAATTGCGGCGTTTAATGAATTCGCGCATTTTTTGACGGATCCTGAAATTGCGAACCGGTATGATGAGATTATTTTTGACACTGCGCCGACTGGGCACACCTTGCGATTGCTGCAGTTGCCCTCAGCTTGGAATAATTATCTGGATGATAATCCGCAAGGGGCGTCTTGTCTGGGACAGCTGGCAGGATTGGGTGAACAAAAAGCCTGTTATGAACGAGCAGTGGCAACTTTAGCGGATGCCCAACAGACAACGCTGATGTTGGTCACTCGGCCTCAACGCGCATCGTTGTTAGAAGCGTCACGGACAGCGCAGGCGTTGGTGCAACTTGGGATGACGCAACAACGCTTGATTATTAACGGTGTTTTGACCGAATCAAATGACGCCCCATCGCGCGCAATTGTTGATCAGCAGCAAGCGGATTTAGCAGCGATGCCGGCTAATTTGAAAGCGCTATCTAGTGCGATGGTGCCACTTCGGGCGTATAACGTGACTGGGATTGCTAAGGTTCGTGCGTTATTACAGACACAGCAACCTGAGGTACAACGAGAAATAATTGACATACCAGCACTTCCGACACTGGACCGCGTGGTTGCGGACCTACTTGAAAGTCATAAAAAAATTGTTTTCACGATGGGCAAGGGTGGCGTTGGTAAAACGACCGTGGCCGTGCAATTAGCCCAGAAGTTAGCGCAACACGGCCGCACGGTTCATTTAGCAACGACGGATCCGGCAGACCACTTGGCATTGTTTAAAATTGACGACCCAGCCATTACGGTGAGTCACATTGATGAACAACGGGTTTTAAAGGCGTATCAAAGCGAGATCCTTACCAAGGCCAAGCAGACAATGAATGCGGATGACGTTGCCTATATTGCTGAAGATCTGCGGTCGCCTTGTACGCAGGAAATTGCGGTGTTTCGGGCATTTGCCGCAATCGTTGCTCAGGATGATAGTGATATCGTGGTCATTGATACGGCGCCAACTGGGCACACGCTTTTGTTGCTAGATTCCACGGAGAACTATGCGCAAGAAGTAAAGCGTACGACTGGTGAGGTGCCACAAGCGGTGATTGATCTTTTGCCACGGCTACAAGATTCACAGCAAACTGAGATCTTAACGGTGACGTTGCCGGAAGCAACGCCAATTTATGAAGCTGTTCGCTTGAACGCTGACCTTGACCGGGCTAAGATGCCTCATAAGTGGTGGCTGGTGAACCAGAGTACGGTAACGACCCCAACCGATAATCAGTTCTTGCAAGCACGGGCGGTCAACGAAGTCGAATGGCTTCAACGAGTTGCAACGATTTCGAAGGGGCATTACGCGGTGATGCCGTGGCAATCAAATTTTGAAGCAGTCCATTTAACCGTTTAGGAGGAAATTTTGATGAAAAAAGTCGAACTTTTTGAACCAGCAATGTGTTGTCCAACCGGGCTTTGTGGCCCCAGTATCGATCAGAATCTGATTCGTATCACGGCAATTTCGCGGTTTGTGAACCGGAGCGATTCGGCCCGGATTATTCGCCGGAATTTAAGTGGTAATCCTGATGCATTTGTCCGTAATGAACAAGTGGCCCAGCGACTGGCAACGGCCGGAATGGCCTGCTTGCCGATGACGCTCGTGGATGGCCAAATTGTCGCGACTGGTCAGTATCCGACAACCGCAGAATTAGAACAGTATACCGGGTTAACGCTGACGAATGTCCCCGTGGAGGTAACTAAGTGAAGCAAGTCTATTTCTTATGCACCGGTAACTCCTGTCGTAGCCAAATGGCAGAAGGATTTGCGCGTGAATTATTAGACCCAAACTGGCGAGTTGCGAGTGCAGGAGTTGAAATGCACGGCTTAAACCCCAACGCTGTCAAAGTAATGGCGGAAGTTGGCGTGAATATTGCTGACCATCACTCTAAGTTGATTGATCTGGATTACCTGAATAGTTCCGACTTAGTGGTGACCCTCTGTGGCGATGCCCGGGACAAATGCCCGATGACGCCGGCCAGAGTTGAAAAGCAGCATTGGCCATTACCGGATCCGGCTGGTGCGACGGGGACTGAGGCTGAGAAGTTGGCGGTCTTTCGGTCGGTGCGTGATGAGATTCGGGAACGCGTTTTGGCATTGCGAGCAACAGTTTAGCTAAAATGGGCTGGTTGGTGATGACGACCAGTCCGTTTTTGTGTCGTTATCATTGCGAATTATCAGTTGCGTTCGCTCCACATTTCCTGTAACCTAAAGCCTTGTATGTTACTGAGAAGGGAGCTGATTGCAGTGCCATACGTGACCTTTATCGCCTGTGCAACTGTAAGTGGCGAAGGACGTTTTTCCGCAAATTAACTTTTAGGAGAAATGACACGTGAAAAACGTCCAGAAAAAAGCACCATCTATTTTGATCATCATTGCGCTGGTGGGGTTTCCCCAAATCAGCGAATCGATTTTTGCGCCGGTATTGCCGGCATTGAGTCGGGCCTTCAACGTGAGTGTCCAGAACAGTCAGTTGACCATGAGTAGTTACTTTATCGGCTTTGCGGTCGGCGTTGTGTTTTGGGGCTGGCTGTCAGACCGAATTGGTCGGCGGCAAGCGATGCTGTGGGGCATCGTGGTTTATTTAATTGGGAACCTTGGCCTGCTGTTTGCTAGCCAGTTTCCGTTACTGATGACAGCACGGCTACTTCAGGCCTTTGGAGCAGCGGTTGGTTCAGTGGTCACGCAAACCATTATGCGTGAAAGTTTCAGTGGCGTTCGTGGTGAGCGGGTGTTTGCGCAAGTGAGTGCTGCAATGTCGTTGTCGCCGGCGTTAGGACCGCTGATTGGTGGGGCGCTTCAGACATACTGGGGCGGCTATCGCAGCGTATTCTTCGCGTTAGTGATCATGGCGATGTTGCTGTGGGGTTATACGAAACTCCGGTTACCGGAAACGTTGATGCAGGTCGTCACGCAGACGGTTCCGTGGTGGCGAGTTGCCGGTCGGTTGGTACGGACACCGCGGGTTTGGGTGTACGGGTTGCTGATCAGCGGCATTAACGGCGTGCTGTTCAGTTACTACGCCGAAGCACCGTTTGTGTTTGAAACTCACTTTGGCCTGTCCGCCTTTCAGTACGGCTGGTCTGGGATGGTGATTGCGGCCGCTAGTTTGGTTGGTGCGAGTTTGACCACCACGCTGGCGGGGCGGGTGACGCCGGAGACGCTGATTGATGCTGGGTTAGTGTTAGCGTTGATTGGCTCGGTGGCGCTGTTTGTTGGCATTCAGCAGTTAGTGTCCGCATTTATCGCCATTTTCTTGACCTTTACCGGAATCAACCTTGCGTTGCCGATGGTACTCAACCGAGTGCTGATCGGGTTTGAAGATGTAATGGGGACCGCTAGTGGGCTGTTGAGTCTGGGATACTACCTTGGCATCAGTGCGCTGACGCTGTTGATGAGTGCGATGCACGATGGGACCGTTTGGGTGTTGCCGCAGTACATGACCTTGGTTGTGGCGGTGATGTTGATTGGGAGCGTTGGGTTGCACCGAGTAATCAAAATTAAAGTCTAAATTTAAAAGCGACAGTTAATGGGTGCGAAATGCACCGGTTAACTGTCGCTTTTGTGAGTTATTTAGTGGTCACGTTAACTTGGCCGTTGTTGCTTGTTAAGACCAGTTGTTCGGCGTGGTGATCGTTGTAGTGGTTAGAAATTTTTCGACCATTGAGGTGTGCTTGACCGTTTTTAAGCTGGACTTGTAGTCCCGGAACAGTCACCCGTTTCAGGTTAGTGCTGCCATTTTGTTTGGTTAGGGTCCCGGCTTCTTTCAGTGAAACAGCCGTGAGTTGGGTAGTGCCGTTACTGTGGGTCAAGTTGAGGTGATCGATACTGATGTCGTTCAACTTCAAAGTTCCGTTGAGTTGGTCAGCACTCAGCGTCGTGAGTTGAGTGGGCACCGTAATCGTGATCTTGGCAGAACGCCCCAACTCAAAGTGGTGTTGACCAGCTTGAGCTTGGGTAACGGTGACCGTATCGCCAGCTTCGCGCAATTGTAATTCATCGTTGGTCACGTTGGTGGCGTTAATCGTAAATTGTGAGCCAGCTTTAATCTCCACCACGGCGGTTCGCACGTTCAATGACAGGTTCCGAACGGTGGTGGTCGAAGTCAGCGATTTTTGCGTTAGTTTTGACACTGAGAATTGATTAAGGTCGATGCGATGATTACTGGTAACTGCCCAGCCGGCACCAGCGCCAATTACCGCAGCGATGATGACGATAATTGAGATGCCCCACAGTATGATTTTTTTCACTAGTTCTCCTCCAAAACAAACTTTTCTAGGTAGGCTTGCACCATCAACACCAGCGTTTCCGTTTGGTTGACGAAGGTTTCAGCCGTTAACACTTGATCTAAATCGTTCAAAAATTGAACGCCCCGTTGTAAATACTGCTGTTGCGCAACGCTTAGCCCCAGTTCGCGTTGTTGTTCATCAAACCAGTGAGCCAGCACGTTGCTGAACCCGTAAGTCCCATCAGCCATCCGTTTCTGATAGGTATCATGTAGTAGTGGCCCGATTTCCGGTCGGTACCACTCCATGAGGACCTGGTTTTGTTTAATGGTGTCAAATACCGTACGGACGATCATCGTTGCGCCATCGACTAACCCGATACCGGCTGCCAACTTAGCGGCCAAGGTTGCGCGAAGCCGCTCGTTTTCAGTATCGTAAACGGCGAGAAAGACGGCTTGCTTGGATGGGTAGAATTTATAGAACGAACCGGTCGCAATCTCTGCGGCCTTGGCAATTTGCGCAACGTTGGTGTGCTTATAGCCGTTGGCAAGAAAGACCGTGGTTGCGGCATCTAGAACTGATGGCATGGTGAGTTAACCTCCGTGAATGAATAATTTGATTTATTCATTCATAATAATTGAAGTCCATCGGTAATACAACAGTTTGTTTTAACGACGAAACTAATTACTGCTAATGGGTTATTTATGATAAAATGATGGCATTAATCTCAGGAGGATTTAATTTATGGAAACCATTTACAGCGCAAACGCACCAGAACCACTCGGACCCTATTCTCAGGCTAAGAAGACCGGCGACTTAGTTTTTATTTCTGGCCAAATTGGGATTGACCCCAAAACTGGCAAATTAGCCGGTGATGATATTGAAACCCAAACCAAGCAAGTCATGGCGAACTTAGGTGCCATCTTGGAAGCAGCCGGTAAGTCCTACAAGGACGTGGTGAAGGCGACCTGCTTACTAAAGAACATCGATGACTTCGGCAAATTCAACGCCATCTACGGCGACTACGTTGAATCAAAACCAGCCCGGTCAACGTTTGCGGCGGTGATTCCGGCTGGGGCGTTAGTTGAGGTGGAGTTGATTGTGGAGTAAAGAGAGTGTGGAACACGTTTAGGCTCGAGGACAGTTACGCACCAAAACGCCAGTTACATACCCACCAAAACACGCGTCATGCAATCAGCATCCCGATTGCATGACGCGTATTTTGGTCTAAATGCACAATTTCACGCTAAACATAAATGATATAATCCTTCTATTGGGGGAATTCATTATGAAAAAGTTAGGGACATCATTCATCATCGCAGCTTCGCTAGGAGTCGCCTTCGGGGTTAGTAATATCAACAACCATGCAGCAGCCGCTACTTGGCACAAAGGGACACCAACTGTCTTACGTGGCAAGTACCGCACAGCATTTAAGTCGGTGAAACCGTATTATTTCAGAAGTTATCTGCACATCACGACTTATAAACTACAATTTTGGCAGAACGAGTACAGTCACAGCAAAAAGTATGTCAGTTCAGCCAACATTTTTGGTATCAACGGTAAGGCCAAATACCGTAAGCTCAAGGCCGGACTGTATGAAGTTCGTGGGAACGCCTACGTGGATCAGACTCAGACTTGGTACGTTAAGCGGTACAGTCACAACCGGGTTCGCTTGACTTACACGAAGTCGTTTGCCGGGCAAGACTACTATCAAAAATACTAGTATCTGCTAGTCAGATATTGAAATCAAAAACAGGCGTCACGTAATCGATAACATCTCGATTACGTGACGCCTATTTTTCAGTTTATTTCTTCAAACCAGAAGCAAACTTCGCCATGGCTTCTTGAACCTCAGTCACCTTATCTGGCAGTAACTTTGGCGCTAATTTTGCAGCGAAGTCCTTCAACGCCGTCTGGTCAAACGTGCCCGCTGCTTGTTTTTTAAAAGCCTCGGCTAACATTGCTTTCACATCATCTTGCATCTCTGGTAACGTCCGGTCAATCAAAAAGGTAAAAAATTGTTTTTGTGGGTCCATCAGATCACCTACTTTGTTAGATTACCCATAGTTTAGAAAATTAACGCACAAAAGGCAACGATTAAGCAAGCGACGCTACAATTTGCTGGTACTGGCTCAACAGATCATCGTACTCATGTAGTTTCAGTTTGCGGTGCATCTGGTCAACTTGCCAGGGCTTAACCGTTAACGTGTGGATCCAAGGGAAAATGCGGAAGCTGGTTGTAAAGTGTTGAAAGACCGTGTCGGCGTGCAACCGATGCTGTTCATTAAAGCGGCGGGGAGCGATTCGTTTAGTAAAAGCCAGTTTATTGAGCGCTGACTGATCCGGCATGAACATCCGCTGAACTCGGCAAAGGTAGCGACAGTCAGCAAACAACCCGGATTCCCGAATTTGGCGCAGGTTCAGCAACAAAACCCCCGAATTTAGATAGGATAAGTGCGCGAACCGCTCCTTAAACAGCCACTGACCATAGTGGTCGAGCACGCCAACGAATTCGACATGCTCAAGTGGTTGTTGATAAAATACCTGACAGTTCTGCCGACAAATCACGTCAGTATCTAAATACAAAATCCGGTTTGGTAACACTGGTACCTGATCCGCGTAAAGTCGAAGCATACAGTTTGGGGTAAAAATCGTGTTGAGGTTTGCGGTTGGGAATTCAGTTTGGAATTGCCGCGTGATATCAATTTTAACAACGGTACTTAATGGATTTTCCCGTTGGACTAGGACGTTAAGTTTCGCAACAACTCGGTCTTCAATCGGCCAGTAAGTCCGGTCTGGTGTCGTGATCGTGGCCGTTAAAATGTAAATGTGGAGCGGTTCAGTGTGGTGCTTGGTCAGGGAAAGAATCGAAATGATTAGTCCGTCTCGCATGTGTTGATCGCCGCAGTATAGAATGTTCATTTTGGGGATCTCCTTTGATAGTGAACGTAGTCGTAGGTGCTGGCCTGACTGCGATGGTGCATGCAGTCGGTCACTTGCTGGTGCAGGTGGCGCTGTTGCTGCTTGGCCGTCAGGTGTGGATCTGGAAAAAAGGGACCGTCAACGTAGACTGTTACCCGGGGCTTACGGTGCCACCGAGAACGTTGGTAGGTGGTCGTGACGCAAAATACCGGTGCTGGGTGTGCAACTGGGTAGTGAAACGCGGTCGCCGGAAACGGGCGAATCATGGTGGCATAAGGCCAGACGTGGGCTTCAGGATAGATCATCACAGCCCGTCCTTGGTCGACGGCCTCGTAAACACCAGTGGTAAATTGTTGCAGTTGGTGCAACTGCGATGGAATCGGCAACGCCCCCGCGGCAGGTAACCAGTGACCGATGATTGGGATGCCGAGATTGGCTGGTGCAACAATAATGGCCGGGTGTTTACTGAGCATGAAAGGGAGGAACACGTCGCCAGTTGGTTGCGTGTGATTGCCGTATAAGTAGACGCCATGATGCTGATATGGTGCTAAACAGCGAGTATTGCGAACAGTAATGTGTAGTCCATAGCGACAAATGGATTTGGCCAGCCAGCGGATGATCAGTTGAAATACGTTGCTGAATCTGGTTGCAAGTCGACCACGGTGCCACTGGTAGTCCGGTGGGAGCTGGTAAGTTTGATTAGCGCTCTGGATGATATCGTCTGAAACGTGATCGTAGTAGATCGTCTGGTTAAATTTGATTGGCATCTTGATGCGCCTCCCAAGTGAAAATTTAAGGTTGCAAGCCCCGCAATAAAAACTCCAACGCTTCATCACAAGCTCGGTCCACGTTTTGCGGCTCGGTATTTAAAACCAGTTGGGGTCCCGCATGACTGACGAAAACGCCAATCACGTAACGACCGATTCGCGGTGCTGGCCAGTCAACGAGTTGGTTCGTCAGCTGGTATTGCTTAAGCACCAGTTCCATGGTGGCGATGCCTTGTTGAATCAAGGCTTGGTTATTGATCATGAGGGCTTGGATATTAGCAGGATGCAGGATCAGTTCCTGAACGAAGATCCGCAGGTAGTGCTGATTGTCCGAAATAAACTGCATCCGGTCGTGTAAGACGTAGGCGAGAAAATCCGAAAAGTTGGGAATTTGAACGTGTTGTGCCGAGTCGATGAACTCAGACGCAATTTTAGGAATCACGTGCTCCAAGAAGGGCACTAGCAACGCATTTAATAGCGCCTGTTTGGTTCTAAATTGTTTGAAGACGGTGCCTTCCGAAACCTGAGCCAGCGTTGCGATATCACTGGTAGTTGTGTGATCAAAGCCCTTTTGAGAAAAGAGGGTGAGACTGGCGCGGAGCACGGCTTTTTGTTTGTCGGAAAGTTCGGCTGATTGAATGGAATCTTCGAATAGGGTTTCAACGGTATGCTGGGTTGCCATGAGGAGCCTCCTTAGGTTGAGTGGGTTGGCGCCAACCGGCAATGTCGGTGACGTCAAACTGAGTCGTGTAGGGTTGGTGGTAGGCGGCTTCGTAAGCGGCCACTTTTTGCTGTTCATCGCGACGTTGCATGGCCAGTTCGTTTTCCCGGGCAGTCAGGTTCGGGTCCGGGTAAATGGGGTCGAGTACGTGAACGATGTAACGGGTTTGGTTAAATTCAGCGTTGTCCTGACGTGGTGAATCTTGAATTTCGATAAACAGCGACGCAATTGGGACGTTGAACTTCACAGCGTAATGGTACGGGCCGCGTTTGGTTGGTCGCGGTTTGCGGTAGTTGAACCACATTTCTTGTTCCGGGTAGATCAAGACAAGCCGGTTTTGGTCTAGCTGTTGGGCAAGGGCTTGTGGAAAGGTTCGGGCCATGTAGCCTGAATTATTCATACCTTCCAAAAAAGTCGTCAGTTTTCATGTTTTTCAAAAACTGACGGCTTTTGATCTTGCT